>MEWP01000144.1 GCA_001775395.1 candidate division Zixibacteria bacterium RBG_16_53_22
CACCCGTAACAACGTTGGCGGCGGCTCGGAAACTTATACCGTTTATTCGGCGCGAATGAAACGACCCAGCGGCACATTTTCAAGCGGGCATTGGGAAGAAGTTGAGTGTCAGTTTGTCGCGCTAGAGATTCCGTAAATCAGCGCAAGCCAAATTGCATGGCGGCAACATAGCCCCATGCACCCAGAGAAGCGAAAGAGATTTTAGGAAGCGATGGAACGAGTGCGAGAAAGACAACCATCCAGCATTGCGGGGTTAGGGTATAGAAAAACATTGGCGAGGCGGCAATGGCATAACGGATATTGTGTGTGCGGAGAGATAATCCAAACAGTACAATACCGACAGGAATAGACCAGGGGAACAAATTAGCATCCAATGTTGCTTTATAGCCAATTGATTCGACAAACCATAAGCCGAACACAGCAAACGATAGCAAGGTAACAATGGCAAGCGGAATTAATAGACAAATGGTTCTGCGTGTGCCATTCTTTCGCCAGGACTCGATTACTAGAAACGCCATGACCGCGATGGTCATTTGTGGTTTGATTGCAAGCAGGACTAATCCAAACCAGGGCGAAACCGCAAGCCCAAGCAACGCTAGCCATTCGACGTTGCCCCACAGCAATGCGTCAAAGACAAGCGGCGAGAGCAAGAATAATGCTACGCCGAAAGGCGACGCACCAAGACGATATGCCGTAAATCCTAGCGCACCCATTGAAGCAAGAAATAGCAACTCCCGCCCCCAGGGAAACGTTGCAAACGGAATAAGCGGGAATAATGTCCAGGGTGCATTGTAAATATGAAATGGCTCACTATTTAGAAATGCTTGGACAGCCGGATAGAAGGTATTTAGCCAATCAGTTGACGCGGCGATCAGAATATCCACGATTTCACTCTATCACAAAAGTTGAAATATGCCAAGTGTGAGTATCCCAGATTTAGCAAAACTCCGTACCACGCAACATGCGACGCGGCTGTATTTGTGCGTCTACAAACCGGCGACAATTTGGACAGCACTGGTGGATGGTGCACAAACAGCGGGTTCAACCGCGATAACAGTCAAGACGGTTGTGCAAACGCGCGCGCCAGCACGGCATTATCAAGTCTTGTTTGGCACAACGGCGGGCGGCGACGAACTGGGCGAAGCGCGCTGGAAATCCTACGGCGCGCTGACCTTGAACGTTGGAACGCATAACGCCGCGCTCCCTAACAATGCCTATATCACCGTCAAAGAGGAAATCAAGCCGCGCGCTGTTCACGTCTATATGAGTCCAGCCGATGTAGTCTATGAGGACGAAACGATTGCATACACCGATGAGAACGTTGACTATTCCCCTTTAGCGCGGATTGGTTGCCCGCCGGTAGAATTTAGAGATCCGACGACGGGCTTGGCGATGGTCAATTTCTGGTCGTCGTCTACGGCAATTGCACCAGGGGCGACGATTGCTAGTCATGCTTGGGACTTTAAGGACGGCGTTCCAGCGTCAAGCGCAATTGCCGGTACCGCTGTTGCCCCGATTGCGGTCGTATTCAACTCTGCGACGCCGCGCTACGTAACCTATACCTGCACGGATTCCAACGGTAAAACACACACACGCTATATTCCCGTCTTGACGCCGAATCGAAGCGGCGCGGGCGCGCCATATTCGCAAATCGAAGTTACCAATTTGAGCGGCGATGTTGGATCAGGCGGGTGGCTCGCATCGCTCCGCGTGTACGGCGCGGCGGATGTTTCCGAGTTCCCCGATAATGCAATGGTCGTTTTATTCGCGCGTGATTTTTACGGCGATACACTGGGGAGTATCGGCGGGCAATGGACGCACCGCGAGAACATCGTTTTTACGGGCTACATCGTCAACGGTACGGTCAAGCAAAGCGCGGCGACGGGTGCGGTCGAATTCGAGGTCGAGGGCGTTGGCGTTTTTGCCGAACGGTTAGCGGCACTGGCATCAACACTCGTTACGGCGGTTGCGCCGACGGGCTGGCACGAATTAGCGGGACTGAGTTACAATCTCGCGTGTCATCATTTATTGACGCAACACTCCACACTATCGAATATTGCCGATGTGAATTTGGGGTTGCTTACGTATCTGGATAATGCCATTGATTTGACCGAGGGTTCGTTGCGCGGGCAGTTAGATCAATCGCTCGCATCGATTGTGCGCGGTCAGTTCGGTAGTTCGGCGCAAGGGATGATTTACTTGCAATCTGACCCGCAAAAACTGCCTGTTGCCAGTCGTTCGAATACTGCCGTGATCTCGACACAGTTCGTTGACTTGCGCGATGAAATCGACTTGGGCGACGAAACAATGGCGCGGATAACATCGCAAGTAGATTTTGGCGGGAAACTAGCGAATGATGACCCGGTATTCTCGCTTGCGCCAGCCGACCCCTGGTTTGACGGCATCTCAAGCAAAGTAGACGGCTTGCGTGCGGATACGCAGAACGAAGGCAACGAAATTGCGGGCATTATCGAAGGCGTTGAAAATAATCAATTCAACGACATTTTAATTAATTGGCGCGGCAACTATCGGGTCTTTGACCCGTTCCCGGCAGAGCCGCTTCATCTAACCATCACTGCCGCGCAGAATTTGCGCGACTTGGTATGGACGAATCAAAGATGCTGGACGCGGCGTGTCAATTATGAGTATCGTCCGAGTGGTATCTTGCTCGTATCGTCTGGCTTGGAAAAGGATTCAGTTCCCAGCACAGGAATTACGGGCAACTATCCTGCCGAACCGCCCGTGTTACCGCCGACCCCGCCGCCGCCGGTTGTGCCTCCGCCTGTTCCACCCGTCCCACCAGTCCCGCCGATTCCGTATCCAAACGGAAAAGGAAATTTGCTGTATGTATCAACGCTCAAGGGCTTGGCGAAATGTGTGATGGCATACGGCACAGACGGTACCGACGGCGTGCCTGTGTGGTCGAATGTTAGCGGCACGCTTGCGGGCAACGCGCTCAAGTTTCGCTGGTTCAATCTCGATGCGTTTTCGCTTGACCCGACCAATGACCATTTTACAGCGGGCTGGGCGACGACAGATGACGGACTGTACCGTGTAACCGGTTTGCCCGATGCACCCGTCTGGACGCAACAGTTGACGACGGCAGATTGCGCGACGCTACTAGGCACGGCTTTAGTTGATACCGTGATGCTTCCCACTTTTACACCCAGCATATTCACGCCCGGCTTAGTGATGACAATGGCGGGCTACGGCAACAATCCTCCCGGTGGACATGGACAGTTGCATTTGATTTGGTCAACTGATTACGGCGCAACGTGGCAAACCGATATGGCGAATTTTATCACCTGCCCCGGCGTCGGTGGCATCCCTGTATCTGTATCGTCATCGATGCAGTTGGTAACGTCATTTCACGTTTCCAATCGGCATTATGTGTCGGGTCAAGTCACGGGTATGAATGGAATCCTAGACACAGCCAGTCCAAATCCATTTGCGGCGGCATTTAGCATTTCGGGCGCGAACGTTACCTTCACGCTTTGGCATTCGCACGGAGCGCCGTTAACAAACGATTATCATCTATACAACCGTCTCTATATGCCGTTCTGTGGGAATTCTGGCATACCCTATACCGATGATGCACGCGCTTATACACATCGCGTCGAGTTCAGCAATGGCATTACCCAGTTGCGCCGCTTTACTACTTTTGGCACGCCGGCATGGTCGCCGGGCTATACACCCTCGGCGTCAACCGACGTGGGGCACGCGCTTATGCCGAATCAGGGGGCGACCTCACTGGGCTTGGAATGGTATTTTACGAATATGTTCGATGAGGACTATGGCGTCGGTATCGATGCCAATGGGCGGCTCTACTATACCAATGACCGATGCGCTACGTGGACAACACAACTAAACAACGTTATTGGCGGACGTACGCTCTCGCCTTTTTATCAATTCTGCATTCCCGTTGATCCAGAAATAGTTTTTCTTTCAGGCGTTGCGTCGGCTGGCGGTGGACTTGGAATGATTGTGCTGACGACCGATCTCGGCGCAACTTATGTTGACGTTTCTAACGCCGGTATGGCAGATGGAATCGATACCGTCATGGGACTCGTTGGCGGCGACCTTGTACTAAATAACAATACTATTTTTGTTGACTATTTTCGCGTGTAACCAATATGCCAAGACTAACTACGGCGCGTGTCCGCGCAGAGCGGGCGGCAAAACAATTCAGGGAACGCGAGCGTTTGAGGGAAACAACACTCTTTGCAGTGCTGGGTAACAACGCGGGTACGGTCGAGACAACAACTGTCGGCGTTGTGTGGATTCGCTTGCACGGCGACCCGAATCAAGTTACCCGCGCGCTCGCGTCATCGTCCGTACCGTGTCGCGATGAAGACGCGGACACAACGGTTAAGGTCGAAAAGTTAAAGCAGTTTGCGGGCGCGCGTTATCGCATCGTGGGCTTGGCATCGGAGGTCTATCCCGCCGATCCGCGCGGCGGCTTGGTTGCGCCGCACGGCTGGGAGCACGAATACGACGACTTCAACACGGGCGGGTCTGATCCTGTCAACGTGCACGCCGATGCGATTATTCCCTTGCGCGCGCAACCGCAAACCGCGCCCGATATGACCGTCTATGTCAATCCAGGTTCGTATCAGCGACCCGATGGGTCAGACGGACTATGGGCGGGCGGAAACTCACCTGCGTTTGTTGTGCCAACTCCCATTCCGTTTCTTACCGTGCGTCGATGCGACCTGCTTTATCTTGCCAGCGACGGCGCAACGTTGACGATTTTGCAAGGGACGCAGACGACTGACGGGAGTGAACCCGCACGGCCTGCTACGCCCGCTAATTGTACGCCGATTTGCTGGGCGTATCTCGATTCCGCAATGACGACGATTAGTTCATTCGCGTATTTGTTATCGGCACGGCAGTTGGTCAGTTCGGTATTATCTGCCACGATGCCCGCCACGCCGCACGCGATTCTAAGCGCAACGCACAGCGACACAGCAGCGGCGGCGGTTGTCGATGGCGATACGATTATCGGCAACGTTACACCCGCTTGGAGTCGTTTGCCGATTTCTGTACCTGCCGCAAACGTTCGCAATGTGCTGGGCGTTGACAATACCGAACTGCGACCCAGTTGGAAAACTGCGCTCGACGCGACTAATCCTACAACGATTGGCGTGTCTGATGTCGCTGCGGCTGGCACGTCATTAGTCTTTTCACACCGCGATCACCAGCACGGCTCACCCGCCACATTTCCGCCCGATGCCCATACCATCGGCTCGCACTCTGATTATCCCCCCGATGCGGCAGGTGTGTGGACTAATGATGGCGCGGGTAATTTTTCTTGGGGCGCGGGTGGTGAGGCGCATGACATTCTAAGTGCGACTCACACCGATACGCTTGCCGATGCAGTGATTGACGGCGACGTACTAATTGGCAACGTAACTCCGAAATGGTCACGGTTGGCAATTTCTGTTCCAGCGGCGAACGTGCGGAACGTACTGGGTATTGATAACGGAGAATTGCGTCCAAGTTGGAAGACCGCGCTAGATGCGACAAATCCGGCAACCCTGACCGTCAGCGCATCTGCCGCACCCGGCACGTCATTAGTCTTTTCTCACCGCGATCATGTGCATCCGATCACATCATCCGCGAATCCTGGCGCGGCGGCAAGTTTGCTGGCAAGCAATGCTAGTGGTTATCTCCAACTCGTTGCACTAGGATTAGGGATCGCTGCAGTTTCTAGTGACCCACTGATTCTGGCGAAATCAAATGCAAATACCGATACTGCCTTTGGAAGTCAGAATGGAATTGTGATTAAGAACACAAACGGAACCAATAATAATTACACAACCATTTTCAACTTAAACTCTGCCGGGGCAGTTAATTCTGGTATTGTTTTCCAAAACGTAAATCATACCTATGCCGGAAAAATAATTTTCAACACACGTAGTCTAGTCGGTGAATACGGCAACCGTATGAGCATAAATGAAGTTGGTAATGTTTTAATTACTCCTGGCGTTTTGGGGATCGGCTCAATCAGAACGGTTGCACTCCTGAATATCACAGGTGGAACAGGAAAGACTGAAGGTATGTATATAACTCCGACCTTCGTGGTTGGTGCATCTCAGGAGTACGGATTATACATTGACTCAAGATTCAACCCTGGGGTTGGCAGTTTTGCAGGCACGAAGACGAGCGTGTTTTTCCAATCTCGAATTTCGTCTGGTACGCATACTGGTACAATAGCAAGCGGAACAAATCCCATTGGATTAAATGGCGCAGCAATTAGTGATGGCACTGGCGCGGGCACAAATTTTATCGGCATCGAAGGACGCGTGACCAACAATGGTTCTGGAAATATCACAAATGCGTATGGCTTGTATGGCTTGTTGGCAATCCTTTCAACAGGGAATATCACAACAGGATATTCAATTTATGTTCAAAACCCGATTGACACAGGGGCGGGTGCATTCACGAATTGTTATGGACTCTATCTGGAAAACATTACAACAGGCGGGACGCTGAATTATGCATTATATAGTAATGGTGGGCAAAGTTATCATGCTGGTAACTTGGGTCTCGGTGCGGCAATTGTTCCGGCAACGCTACTCCATGTTTTACTAGAGGATGCAACGACGAATGCAGTAGTCAATGTATTTACGTTAGGCAAAAACGTTACGGGAGCAGGCGTTGGCGCAAACAATCTTGGCGTGGCGCAGGTCTTCCAAATGGAAACCTCAACGACCATTGATACGATTGCTGCGCGCATCTATGCTCAAGCGTACAATGCGACTCACGCCTCACGCCAGTTTGATTTAGTACTGACCGCCTACGATACTGCTGAGCGCGAAATCATGCGGGGACGCGGTAGTGGAACTGCTCCGATGTTAGGATTCTATGGTGGAACGCCTGTTATACGCGGAGCGGCACTGACGGTGGCGGATGCAAGCGCAGTAAATTCAGGTGATGCAACAACAGACACCGTAATCAATAATATGCGTACGCGCATAAACGAACTAGAAGCCAGGCTTGGAAGTGCGACAGGCGTAAATTTGTTCGCTTAGGAGAAAACAAATGGCAATGCAAAATGTACAGAAAAACGTGGCTAGTGAGATACAATCAATTGCGAACGACATCCTCGAAATCAAAAACCGCTTGGCGGTTGTCGTAGCAATGTATGTCGCTGAGAATATGGGGCAATTGACCGATGCTGACTATGCAGCGTTAGCAGAACTCGCACATGTTACGGTTGCAGAAATGACAGCGGCAAAGAATTCGCTAGATACCATCAATACGGCAATTGGTGATTACGTAGCGGGTACGCCAGCAACGAAGTTAATGCGGATTATCAATCGCGTACCAAAATAAAACACGAGGGGGAAACAATGGAAAACCAACAAAATGTTACGCCGAGCATTCAGCGGATATTGCTTGAACAGAAACTAGCGCAGTGGCGGAACACGCTTTTTGCGGCAATAGCAGACGCGAAAGTTGCCGTGCGCTTTCAGGATGCAAAATTGCCGAACGCCGACCAAATGATAGAAGCGGCGAAGCAGGAAGCGAAGCGGTGCGAGATTGCGATTGAGACATTGCAACAAATGCTCAATGAGTTACCGAAATCCGATGAGCCAATTCCTGCGAGTTGAAATCGTCCTGCTTCACAATCCCGCCGACGCAATCAGTTGGACGGACGCCGAGAACAACGATATGTTCTGGAAATGTTCCGAGGCGTTGGCGTTCCTATCCAATTGGGGCGTGCGGATACACTACCCGACTTTTCGCGGCGATGTTTCGGGCGTGAATCGGCGGAGTTGGCTAGAGGCATGTAACGTGGCGCATTCGCTCCATAGGACGCCAGAACACAAGACTATCTTCGTTTGCCTGCGCGCGGAGAACTGGTGGCGTGAAGGGCTGGCAAGCGGCATTGGCGGCGATTTCGCGCTCTTGTCATATCGGGCGCAATATGGTATGCTGTGGTCAATCTTTACGGCAATGGTCGCGCATGAATTCCTACACTTGATTGGCGCAACTGACCAATACGAGAATCCATATGATAGAAACATTATGAGCGATCTATCAAGTCAGGTTTTGAACGTGCAAACCTCGCGTGAGATTGGGCTGAGATGAAACCCGGAAAGAAGTTGACGCGCTGGGGCATCCCCGTTGAATCAAAATGCAAGGATATTGTCTCTTGTAAGTGGAAACCCCAAATCTGCTTTGACGGCAAGCGCTGTCCGATTGAGCGGAAGAAAAAAAGCAAATTTCGATGATTATCAAATCTGTTATAACGTCTAGGAGGGAAAAATGAAGTGGAGAATTAGTTTTATCGCACTCGTAGTGTTCGCGGCACTCTTGCCGATGGTCGTATTTGCTGAGACCGTGCCGCAAATGCGCCTGCGGATTTTCGCAGAGGCGCAAGCACGGCAACCCGAAGAGTGGGCAAAGTGCGACGTGAACCAGCGCGTCAACGCCGTGCCCGGTCTGTTGACGGGATTATCGACGCAAGGCAAAGTCGCTTTGCAGGACTTGGCGCGATATACCTGCGTATTTGATTATGAGTACGCGATGGATTTTTTGGGGCAGAACAAGCGACTGCCCGGTCCCGATGATTGGGGTATTTCATTCCCGCGTCGCGTCGAAGCGCAACGGTATGAGTTGGCGATCTCGCCCGTTGTTTTCGAGTGGGTGCAAGAATTTCCAGAGGCGGGTCGATTGTGGCATCGCAAGCCCGAATACGCTTTTGGGGTGGAATAAACACGTTTTAATCTGTCAGATAAAAGCGACAGGACTAGATCCGCTTACCGTCTCGCTGAATCGATACGGGTTGACAACGCGGGGATAGTCCCATCTTAGTACATTATAACATACTTTGTTAGCATTTGCAATGCGTTATAACACGTTGCTATATGTTACAACACATACTACAGTACGTCGCCAAACCGCCGTCAGACGTTGCAAAACACGCGGGCGCATAACTGCACGACGGAGAAACTATAAATGACCACCGATGAATTAGCCGTTTTGCGCGAATACATCCGCGAACTCTTTACCGCCCACGCGCGCGAACATGGGCTAGAGCGCGATGCGCGCATCCGCGAACAGGCGCACGCGGACGACAAGTTTCTGAAAGCGAATGCCGTCCGCGAACAGATCGCACGGGAGCGTGGCGAGTTTGTAACCGCTGATCGGTTCGATGCGTTATTTGATCGAATCGTAAAACTCGAAAAAGCGCAAGAGAATTTTAATGGACGATTAATCGGTGCGGCGGCTGTGATGACTTTGCTATTTTCAGTCTTGCAAATCATCTTGCGGTTTGTTTAGGAGAACCCTAACAATTGAAAATATCCGAGGCGTGGCGAGTGGCGGCGAGTCCCTATCCGCGATTCAACACCCCGCCGCGCGTAGACGATTCACGATTGGTATTTGGCGATTGTCAGATTCCATATCAGGACGCTGATTTTCTGAATAAGTGCAAAGCGGTCGCGTTTGCGTATGGGGTCAAGAAGGGTGTGCTTGGCGGGGATGCCATCGATTTTCACGCTGTTAGCATCTTTCTCGCGCAGTTCAAGCAATCGCTGGCGGAAGAACTAGATCAAGACGAAATTGGACTGACCAGTATCGCGGCGGGATTCGATGAATTGCTGTGGCTATGTGGCAATCACGAGGAACGGCTATCCCGAATGCTACAGCAATGGCTACCGATGGAGCGTATCGCTGCGATGCTGATGTTACCGCCGAACGTCGTAACAACCAACTATTATTATTGTCATTTGGGCGACCATTGGGAAGCGACCCATCCGAAGAATTCAAGCGTGATACCTGGGCGCATTCCATCGATCCTTGCGCCAAAATACAAGCGCAACGTCATTAGTTTTCATGGGCATTTAGTCGGTGCGGTGATGATGAATGACTACTGGGCGATTGACGCAGGGGTAACGTGCGATCCTGAACGATTAGAATATTCGATGGTACGGCAATCGACGCGCCCGAAAGTCCAGCGCGGGGCAGTCTTGATGCTACTTGATGCGGACGGCGTATATCATCCGAAAATCTTAAATGATTTGACGAATTGGGACGCCGAGGTTTATGCGGGGGAGCAATGGGCAAAACAAAAAAGCCAAAAGCCAAGCGCATCGAAGTCGTTGAAATCCCGACGCTGAATCCCAAACAAACCGAGGCGGAAACAGCAAAAGAAATTCGCGCGCGACTCAAGATCGGCATAACCCGATGGGAGAGGATTCAGGACTATCATATCGCGCGCGGCGAATTGCGCGTCGAGCGTGCGATCCGCAAGAATCGCGCTGGTTACGACCACGCCGAAATTGTCTACTGGATCGAACCAAAGGGCGTGGGATAAGTGTGGGAAATAATATAATCTGGATTAGTATACTTTAGAGTAGCATAAGTTACAGGTGTATTAGATGGGGCAAAGTATCTTTCTTATCATTGCGCTTGCGCTCGCGGTGGTTCTTGGTATAATGTGGCTGTTCGTGCGATTCCGCGAACGGTACGGGAGCGATCCAGAATGACAATCGATCAAACTCAAATCAAGACCACCTATCGGCACGTTTATTTCAATCTGGGCGAAAGTGGGCTTTGGTGGTGCCACTCTATCAAGGGCGATGATGACTTGGGCGTAGTTGCCGTTGAGGAACGCTGGAAACAATATTGTTTTTATCCATGCGGGGACACCGTACAGACCTCGATCTGCTTGGATGACATTGCAGACTTTCTGCGACAACTGAATGGAAAAGATATTGATAAAGAACCAAGTGATTAACACAACTCAAACCGATCCAGATTCTATATTCACACAAATAACCTCTACCTTTCCGCACTGGGGCGATCCGTTACCGCCTGAACACCGAACCGCAACGATAGAAGACCTGGAATTGGTAGAGCGAATGCGGTGCGTACAGTACGAAGTATTTATTTTGGGAATCCAGAATGACCACTGTCATTGACCTGAATTTTTGTATATTACGCTCTGCCGTTTTGACGCTCAATAACGTTACGGCTACTGGCGAAGCCATGCTGACGCAGATGCGGGTCTGTCCGACTTGCAAGCGGTACGCTTGTGTTGATGCGGCTGATCTGGCGGAGCATTCCGCGAAACAGCATAGGGAGGATTCAGAATGACTGCTCACGATGTTGGCGTTATCGGGGTGGGTATTGTCGCGGCGGTGTTTCTCGCGGTATATTTTATCTGTGAGTGGCTGATCGAGCGCATCAAGGCGAAGTGGAAGATTCAATAATTTCGCGCTCGTGACAGGACGTTAGTAACGCACGAGGAATGCGTGCGTGAAGCCGCAGGGCTGGTATTGACCGATTCGGGAATGCTATAGCGGATCGGTGGCGGCATTGCGAAGCGCGACGATGAAACGAGGGAACATGAAAATGCTATGGGGCGCAATTAAATATATCTGGCAACGATGTAGCGGACGCCAACAGAAATCAGAGCGCGGTCAGTATTTTGCAGAGCGCGTCTATATTTATCATTTCCCAAATGGCAAGCAGTGGTTGTCTTTGCAGGTTGACGATGATAATTTGCCAGCCGGCACACTGATTGCAGAATATCATTTCCTTTTCGGGCAGACGATTGATTTGATTATATAAATAGTCTCGGCTACCAAGTATAGCAGAAGCATCCAGGGTCGCCGCAAGGCGACTCTAGACCATCGCGCGCGGGGGACGCGCAAAAGAAGCCAACGCTCGATAAAATGGCGTAGCCGGGCGCGGGCACACGGGATAGCATCCCAGTTACCTACACGGCATCGCGCCGTACTCATCACCCGGCGGCGTTGGCTGATTACAAAAACGCGGCAATGCCGCAGAAATCAGAAAGGAGAAACATCATGGATTTGTTCGGAGCAATTCAGGCAGTGATCGCATTCCTGCAAACCAACTGGAACGTCATCGAACCGTTGGCGGTGCGACTCGCCGCAGACATCGCGGCGGCATGGGTGCTGTTAAAAGCCCTGGCTAAAGTGCTTGAGCCGTACTTCCCCGCCGCACAGCGACTCAACGCCAAACTCGGTTCACTCAAGTAACACCCTTGCCGCGCACGGCTATCTTTGTGCCCCCCCAACAGAGACGGCTTTGCGGCACAACGCCCGTACCGTATCTCCTCCGGTACGGGTTTTTGTATTTGACAAGAATTTTTCCATCTGTTAAAATGGTAACAGTGAATCGAGAAGATTCACGCCCAAATGCCGCGTTCGCCCCCCGTCTCCCAAAGATTAGGGGCGTTCGCTGTTTTAGTGCCTAAAGTTTTAAGGTTCGTACCCTTGACACCACAGCGATTCTGTGTTTTAATGAATTCGCAGACTGGGAACTGGCGTATAAACCAAACGAAATCAAAATCCTAAGCCAGAGCCGAAGCGGTGATTCTTCCCAGTCTCGCCCGCCGACGTTCTGACTTAGGATTTTGATTTCACAAGACTGGGGGGCAACGATGAAAGAGTTCTTACTGCACGGCTGGCACAACGTAGTCGCGGGATATGGCGATCGCGCCGAACGTCTTACTGAGATTCGCGCGCACAAGCCCGCCAATCAAATCGACTTGCGCGAGAAACTCATGTCACGAAATGTTTCGCTTGAGGATACGGCGGAATGGGATGCCGTCGATGCGAAGTGGCGACCTGAACTGGATGCCGTCGATGCGAAGTGGCAATCTGAACTGGATGCCGTCGATGCGAAGTGGCGATCTGAATGGGATGCCGTCCATGCGAAGTGGCAATCTGAATGGGATGCCGTCCATGCGAAGTGGCGATCTGAATGGGATGCCGTCCATGCGAAGTGGCGATCTGAATGGGATGCCGTCCATGCGAAGTGGCAATCTGAACTGGATGCGTTCCATGCGCGCGTCTGTGTCCCGAACTGTCCCTGGGATGGGCAGACAATTTTCACGCATCGGAAACGCGATGTGGATGGAGCGTGGAGTGATTGGTGTATGCGGGATGAGGGCGAAGCCGTGCCGCAGGACAAGCGGATTATCTAGCCAAAGGAGGCAATGATGGACAGCGATGACTTGAAACTACAAGCGCACGACAACCTGGTGGTGCTGACCCGCCAAGAGTTAAGTGATCTGGTCTGCGTCTATGCCGACCAGTACGCCACGATGGTGCGCCATGCCGAACATTTTCTTTTACCGCTCACGGTGCTGATGGCGTATGGCTATCTTGACAACGTTGATGTTTATCGCATTGCCGATTGCTACATTCCGCTGGACGAAGTAGAAATGGTGCTGGCGGCGATTGCGGAAATCCAAGTCGATGAAATGGCGTAACGCACTGACGGCGCGGGCGTGCCGCGCGGCGGGAGGGAGAGATGGAAGAACTCAAAGAATTGAGACTGTATAATCAAATCGCCAATTTAGAATTCAAACTCACGGCGGCGGCGGCGCGCGAGGCGAAGTTGCGGACGGCGATTGAACGAGCCGAGCAAACACTTCGAAATTTAGCCAATGGCGATCTAAGCGGAGACGCGCAAGTCATCGCCATGAACGAATCGGACAATCTGCGAGACGCGCTCAAGGGCTAGCGGCAACGAGGAAACCATGACAGCAATCGAGCAGGCAAAGAAATTAAGAGACCTAATTATAGAATCACGCGCTTTGATGTATCGCGCGGGTCGTACTGCAACGGAGAGCGAGGTAAAATTCCGTGCAGATACATTGGCGGCGGTTCTACTCATTGCGCTGAACGATGTAAATACAATGATTACTGAATGGGAAGAAGTAGACAAGTCCTAGCGGCGCGGAAACTGACGCTTGACTTTGGAGTAGATTCTGTTATAATGGCATTGCTGAAATCAAAACAAGAGGCAATCTGCTTTGAGTAGATTGCTGGTACGGTTTAATCCGTAGTCGGTTTCTTGTCCGACCCAGCAACCAGCAATCTACTGAAGGCAGATTTTCTATTATGGGTGAATCAATGGTTGATGGTGCATTGGCAAAACTAACACGCGCCAGCAAGATGCTTGCCGAAGCCAAGACGCTTGACGATGTTCTCAAGATCAAGGACTTGGCGCAAGCGGCTGAAACCTACGCACGCGCCGCGAAACTCGGACTTGAGGCACAGAACAACGCCGCCGAAGTAACGCTCCGCGCCGAACGCAAGGCGGGCGAGATGATACGTAGAATGAAAGAGCGCGGAGAAATTCGTGAGGGCAGAAAGCCGAAACTATCAAACGATTCGATAGTTTCTTTAGACGATCTTGGAATTTCGTCTTATGAGTCATCTACGTATCAGCGAATAGAGGATTTGCCAGACGAAGAATTTGAAAGCCATATTGCCGAAACAAAGGCAAGCGGCAGAGAACTTACCACAAGCGGAACACTCAAAGAGGCAAAGGCATACGGACGCCAAGAGGAGCGTGAAGAAAAGACACGCGCCGGTGAAAGTATGCCAAAGTCGGGCGAGTCATTCCGCTTGATTCATTCCTCGATTGAAACACTCGACATCGAACCGAATTCGATTGATGTGATTATCACAGACCCGCCATATCCAGAAGAATACTTGCCGCTGTACGAAGTGCTCGCAGAACGCGCGGCAGTGTGGCTCAAGCCGGGCGGGTCGCTCGTGGTGATGATTGGTCAATCCTACCTGCCGGCAATCGTAGTTATGCTCGGCAGACACCTAACCTACAACTGGACTGGTGCATACCTGACGCCGGGCAAAACGTATCAAGCGTTTGACCGCAAGGTGCTTTGCGGATTCAAGCCGTTGCTGTGGTACGCCAAAGGTGATTATGTCGGCAAGTGGGTTTATGATGTTTGCAAGTCAGATGTGCCAGACAAAGATAGTCACGAATGGGGTCAGAGCGAATCCGGTATATCCAACATTATCCAACAGTTTACCAACGAGGGCGATTTGATACTAGACCCGTTTTGTGGCGGTGGCACTACAATAAAATGTGCGGTTGCGCTTGGACGCCGAGTGATCGGCGCAGACTAATTATCGCAGAGGAGAAAACGCGCGGCGGACAAATGTCGATTTGGTATGCGAGATTCATCAAGGAAATCCTTGACCCCGCCTTGCGGCTTCATTGCGAATTAAATGGCATCAAGTACGGCGGATTCCTGCTGATACAATTCGAGAACACAAGCCCCAATGATGGAAAGATTTTTATAGACAGTAAACAGGTATCAGCGGAAGAATTAAAACAATTGCTAAGCGCGTAACGCGAGGCGGATAGGTAGAAAAATGTTTCAGGGATTCAATGAACCCAAAGAGAACTGGAGTAAGTTGCCCCACGAGTTTATAAATGCGCTTCCACTTGTCTCAAGTGAAAGCGAACTCAAGGTGATTTTGTATATCCTTCGGCATACTTGGGGCTATGGTGATAGTGAAAAGAAAATCACGCTTGATGAATTCGCAAATGGTCGCAAGCGGCGAGACGGAACGCATATCGATAATGGAACCGGGCAAAGCATAAACGCTATAAAGGATGGATTGAAGCGAGCCGCCGAACATGGCTTTATCGATAGTGAGACAGACGAATCTGACAAGGCAAGACATAAATCGTACTACTGGTTAAAGATGTCAGAAGTTGATAGCGGGGTATCAGAAGTTGATAGCCAGCAATCAACTGTTGATCCCCGTACAGAGAAAGAAACTAAGAAAGAAACAAAGAAAGAGGGCGCGTCAAAAAACGACGCGCGCCCTACTGAAAGTCCCAAAGCATCAACTCACCCTGCGATTGTAATTTACCGAGAAGTCAAGCGGTCTTATCCGAGGAAAGAACTTTACCCAATGATTATCGAGCAAGTTGGAGATTCGCAAGCCGCATTAGATTTGTGGCGGGCAGTCTTGATCGGCTGGTCGGCAGTCGGTTGGAATCCGATGAACGTATCAGGGATGTTAGAGTTTTTCAGGCGTGGCGAAATTCCTAAGACGAATGGAAATGGAAACAAAGGCAGAATGCTTCCTGAAGATCGTGGAGTCAAGACGCGCATGAGTGATATGCTGGCATTGATGCGAAACAAGGGCGTGCTAGAATGAAAGACCAAATCCAGTACGCGCTTGCCGCCGTCGTCTTACGAGCATTAGCGCGCATCGTGCAATTCTCCTCGTGCCGCATCTGGATTTGCGCCTCGTGGATCGAGCACGGCGAGATTCAGGTGAATGGATGGTGGTTAGACGCGGCGCAAGCGCGTGAGTTGATCGGCAAGCATATGACTTTACCCGTTTGACACCAACTTTTAAGGTTGGACGCGCGAAAACCCTTGACAGCGGTTAGCAAAGGTGGGATACTGGGACTAGTTTGACCGCCGCCGCGTCGGTTACTACGCGGTGAAATACACAAACGCGCACACCTTGAAGGAGCGCAAAGGAGAAGAGAAATGGCAGATCCGCAAGACTTGACGCTGGACGATGCGAAGGCATTGCTCCAAGACTTGGAAAAGAAACTCGGTGAGAAAAACAAAGAGATTGCCGGGTTGACCAAGCAACTTGACGAGCACGCGCCCGAAGCGATTTACTCGATCAGCATCGGCGCGGACGGCAGACCCCAGGCGACTATTCGGGCGCGTCCCGGCGAACCGCTCGAGCGTTTTTGGTTTCGCTTCGATACATTCCGCGAGCAATGTGCGGCGCGGGGTATCGGTGTCAAAGCGCCAGAACCGCCAAAGCCACAAGCCGCGCCAGTGACTAGCGCATTGCCGCCAACGAAAACCGAAGGCGCACCAGCGGCAACCGTACAATCGACAGAGCCACCCGAAACATTCAAGGCACAATCGCTCGTGGCGACCATGAATGAAGGCAAGACCTATTGGAAGATCAAGGGCGGGCGGTACGGCAAATTCGGCGTAACGATTTGGGGTGAAACATTAGCCGAAGCCGGGTTCGACGTGGCGCAACTCGATGCGTCAAAGGTTTATGACGTGAGCGCATTCACCGCGCATGTCTGGAAAAACGAGGAAGGCAAGCCCACGAAGATTTTCAAACTGACCAAGTAGTGTGAACCCGCGCTCATCGCGGGGGAAGCCGCGCAACTGATACGCGACGGTCGGGCGACCTGAGTCGAGATGCGCGACGGGGAACTGTCGTAGCAGAATAGACTTGGCGGCAGTTGGGCGGCGCGTGAAACGGCGGCAGTGCCAAGCAGTTGCACGAGTGTGGAATCTGACACTGCCGCTACTCGCAAAGGCAGGTTGGCGAGTTGCACGAAAACAACCTACTCACGGCGGCGGGGTGTGGCAGAGTGGGACGATCCTCTGCTGGAATAGAATGGAAGGTTCGCCTTCAGCATCCCGCCGCTAACTGACAGAGACACAAACTACGATGCGTCTGCTCACCGAGATGAGCGCGTCAAAATTCCAGCCAACGGATTTCGGCAAGTCGCTGGTGAAGATGATAAACCGACTCTGACGGGACGCTGTGGGTAGTGTTAACGGCGGCGGAGCGGAAATTCGGGGAATGACATAACGACCCGACTCCGCCGCTCACACCTCAGAACGGGCGCACGCTTGCGCCGAGGAGAAGCAAATGGATGAACTGGTTGTTGAATTGACCGATGATCCTAACGAGCCAATACCTGAACAGGAAATTGATGGCGATAATGATTGTGCCTGCGGATAGAACGGGCGCGCGCTTGCACCGAAACGAAACGGGGGAAACATGACAAAGCAAAAGATTTACGGCATCGCCGTCGGCGAGAAACTGTATCGGAAAATGGTGGATGCGTGGCTCGAAGCCGCACTGGTTTCGTTCCAACTGGACGGCGATAAAGAGGCCACGAAGGAATTCCGCGTAGCCTTCGGGCGTGATCCAAAGCAAATCATCCGAGCGGTCGAGCGATTCCCATCTACGTTCAGTCCCGATACATCACCCGACCTGTTTGCGATTCTCGCGGCGATTCATCTAAGCCGCGTCGAAAGTGATGAGGATGCCGCTATCCTTTTCGATACGTTCAAGATGCACAAGGATTACGACCGACTCAAAATGGCGGTTAAAGCGAGCGTGCCGCACCGCGAACGGAAGACGGCGGTGGATGCGCACGCCCGCATTAAGGCGGGCATTACTGCGTGGATGATGGAATCCAATTACAACCTACTTGATTCAGAGGTTGATGACTTGGCAGTTCAAATCAAAACCGCGCTAGAATCTGATGCGCGGCGTGGGGCACGGAAAGAGGCGCAATGAACAAGCCTCGCACCCCGCTAGGGACGCAAGATGGCTAAGCGCAAAGCCGTAACCATTGACGGATATACCGCCACGCAGATGCAAAACCTAACGATCAATCTCATCTACGAGATCGGCGGGCGGGCATGGCGCAATAATACCGGCGCGGCATACCGCAATCAACG
>MEWP01000145.1 GCA_001775395.1 candidate division Zixibacteria bacterium RBG_16_53_22
AGACAGGCAATATGGCCAATTCACCCTCCTCAAGTGGCCGGTTTTAATGCGACCCGCCCTGGCCGGTTTTGCCCGACCTATGACAACAATTGACACAGTTCGCCAAATTCAAGTTTCCTTCTCGATCGAACTTGAGGCGGCTTTCAAGCAGGCCGTATCGCGGGATTAGCGCTTCTTCTGCGCCTTTGCGCGCGCCGCCTGCTCGATGGGTTCGTAGGCAGGGTTCTGCTCGAGCCCCAAGTTCTTTGCCCTCGCAACCGCCTCAAGAGCCTGTTCTTCCTCCCCGTCCTGGAATAGCGCAACTGCCAGATTGACGTAGAAGGAAGCCAAGTAAACGTCGCGAAGTTCATAGCGGCTGATCGCAGCTCGAGCGGCCTTAACGGCGCCTCCAGCCTCACCTCGCTTCAGGAGAACCCGAGCCAGTCCGTTGCGTGGAACAGCGTCTTCTGGCCGTAAGCGGATCGCAGCGCGGTATGCTTTTTCCGCTTCTTTGAGTTGGCCCAGCTCAAGGTAGACGTGGCCCAAATTTGCCTGGCTCATGGCCAGCTCGGGGTTCAGAGCAATCGCTGCATCGAACTCCTTGCTGGAGCTCTTCAGGTTCTTGGCCCCGACGAAGACCAGGCCCATCGCATTGTGGGCAAACGCGTCATTTGGGTTCTGCTCAAGTAGCTTTTGGCTTATTTCTCGTGCTAAGGCGAGTTCGGTCGCATCCGCCTTGTTCACACCGCGGACGGCATGACAATTCGCCATAACTGCCTGAGCGATTCGGTTATTCCGGTCGACATCGAGTGCTTCGCGAGCCACGCGCTCAGCATTCTCGAACTCCTCCACCTGAAAGCTCTGATAGGCAATGCCGGCAAGCTCTTGCGCCCTTGCAGCAGCCCCGGTAACCCCAGAAGCACTAGAATCCAAGGCAGGAGCAGCACCGAGCCTCGGCAAAAAGAGACGTATCTTTCGGCCGCTCTCCTGGGGCGACGCCTTCACCGTCTGCACCTGGAATCCGCTAGTTTCTGCCGAAACGCTGACTACGGCATCTGCCGGTACCTCAGCCTTAAAAAAGCCATCCTCATCAGTGCTGATGCGGGCCTCAAGCGGGCTCGAGGCGTTGGCAGGTCCTCGCGTACCAGTCTGATCCCAAGTCATGCGCACAAGCGTGCCGACCAGCGGAGCACCACTGCCATCCTTAACAACGCCGTAGACAGTTCGTGTCTGAGCCCCTGTCATCCGGAGATGGTCCGGCTTAACTGCCAGTTTCTCGCCACGCACTAATGTGAAGGATTCTCCCTTGACGTCACTGAAAGGCGTCTGAGTCCTCCCCCGCTCTTGCCGCACAGCCTGTGAGACATTTTCGTTAAGATAGTCCGCCAGCGAGTTAAGGGTGACCTTGCCATACACTGCTGCTTCGCCTGAAAGGCCACGTTCAACGTAATACGAGAAAAACCCTCGTCCCTTCTCTGTCCACTCGTACGCGCTCTCCCCGCGGCTGCACGAGAGGAACGTAGCCCTGACTCCCGCCTCGTTCGAGGGCTGAAGGGTAAACGCAGTCTCCATCAACGGGGTTGCGATGTTTGGTGTTTTTTTACCAGGATTCAAAGGGTCGTCTCTGCACGCATCCACCATTATGATGCGATGGGTAACCGGAAGGGACTCGACTTCCTGCATCAGTATCGATACCGGCAGAGTACTGGTCTTAAGCGCTCCCGGGCTGTTGATCTGCGCCTCATACGTCAACAGAAAACGCCGGCCTTCGACCTCCACGCCATGCCCCGCAAAGAAGACAACCAGCAAGTCTCCCGGCTTCACCTTATCCCGCAACTCAGCGAATTGGTCAACGATGTTAGCGGAAGTGGGCATCACCGTGCCATCCGTCGTGAGAGTGACAAGCTGTCCTGGCAGAAAATCTGCGTAGCTGACCAACGCATCCGCAACCGCCTTTGCGTCAGCGACAGCACCATGCAGGGTTGGGACATTAGCGTTCTGGTAACGGTCGACGCCTATGATGATCGCCCAGCGTCGTCCCTCACCTTCGTTATTTCCTTTCAGATCCTGCCCGACGACTACGACTCGGCGTTCCTCCTGAGAAAGTAACGAAGCGGGAGCGGCAAATCCGCCGGCCAACAGAAAGAGCAGCCAGATCGGAAACATTGGCGAACTTGCCTTTCGCATTATCACTCTGACGATGGTTCCCATCAGTATTCCTTCATTCGTTCTTCCATCCATCTATTCGTCAACCCGACCTCGCAATGCGGGTTCGTTATTTGACTACCCGCCCCTAGAAGCTGTAGCCTATTCCCACTGTTAACCGACTCTGCGCGTCACTCGGCGACGATGCAATGCCTTCGAATATTTTGACGTCCTCTGTATCTCCTATGTACCAAAAGGATGCGTCAAGACTCATCCGCTTTATGGCCTCGAAATTGGCTGTGAGAAATCCCGAAGGCACCGTCTTCTTTTCGGTGAAGCGAAGCCAAGCGTCATCGGGGCCAGCCTGCTTCATGTACGCACCCAACCCTGCGGAAAGTCCCCAGCGTTTGATTGATTTCTTGAATACGCCATAGATCGTAAAATCCGTCATTGCTACATCGAATGGATATTGGTTTAGGAAATCACCATAGGAAATCCCTTCGATGGTAGTCCTCAGAAAATCACCATTAGAATTCGCGCTGGATCTGACCATACCGAACTGAATTCCGAAGGACCGGTAGTATAATCCCAAATGCCCCTCCAGAATGGTGATACTAATAGGAACACTCGCTGAATAGGATGCATATCCGATGAGGTCGAGCTCAGGAGAATATACGAGACTCACACCGTCCAGGTCATATTCCTCATCACTTACCTTGTTGAACCAGCCGCCGACGGTCGCGGCAAATCCTTTGCTACCCAGGAGAATCGCAAGCTCGCCGGCTACAAGTATTTGGGAGTTCGGCGACTGCCCCAAAGTCCCGAAATTCTGAACATAGTTACCGCTCTCGACGGATTCCGTAGGACCGATCCATACTTCCTTGTAATCCCACGATCCAAGAGGGCTTAGCATGATGTGTGCCGTTATAGGTAATTTTTTCCCTTCCGGGATCTCTGTAGGCAACGATGTCGAAATAATCTGTGTCCAAGCGCATGGTGCGTACAGAATCATGCCCGTTAGGACCACGACTAATTTCCCAAACGTCTTCATTAATCCTCCTATATTTTGGGCTTCCTAGTCTGTTCTCAATTATCATCTATCGTCAGCGCGTTCCCATATCTATGGGACGATTTGTGTTACCCGTCTACTCGCCTCCAGTCGATACCGCACGCCCTATCATGCAGGCGGTATCCGTTGACCCTAGGACAGGCATGAAGAACTCTCTTTGTTGATTCTCCGCATATAATTACTGGATCGAAATCCCAAGAACCAACTTATTCACGACGATTTGACCTCTTTTCGGCAGTTTGAATTCCAAACCTACCGCTTCTGCAGGATGTGCCATTTTGCCAGTCTGATTGCCCAAGCAATGGATACTGACCCCCTTCCCATTCAACTTGGCCGCAATCAACATGTCGAGCATTTTCTCGGCCTCCGGGCTGTCGAGCACGAATGCAAAATCCTCACCGTAGTTGGTACCGAACTGGCCTCTAAATCGTACGACTTTTTTGCCCTCCGCATTCTGCTGAAAAACTGGATATACAGGTGCCGACGGCGAATAGGCTTCACAGGATAAGATACTTACCTCTAGCAGGGTACTAGGTTCGACCTCGAAATAAGTTATACTTGGCTTTTGTGGTGGCAATATCTTTTGCGGTAGCCGCTGCGGCACCGCTGGCGATGGCGGATTAATTTGACCTTGCCCATGAGTCGACAAAAGCAGTTCAAAGAGAATGCATGCGAGGATGGTGATATTCTCTTTTGTCATTATCGAACTCCTTTCAAATGCTTTGACTTGTTTTCTCGGAATTCAAGAGAGTCTTCCCAAAAGATTCAGCTGAGCCAGTTTCAGGGCAACCTAGGGCCGCTCTCTGTCCTTAACACCGTAATTCTACCCCTTAACTATCAGTAGGTGGTGATTCCCACACCTAATATCGGTGCCGGGGCACACAGATTCCTCAACTCTCGTACATATGCAATCAAGGCAAGGTGCATATTCATCAGAGGCCTTTCCGCTTCGGAAGCTCGGACGGTGGCACTTCTTTGGGAACAACGCCTTTCTCAAATCCAGCGTCTGGCGATTCATCCGAAGAGTCCGACTCAGTCTCGCCTGCGCTGGCAGCGGCAGCGTATGCCCACCGCGGCAGCTTAGCCCCAGATACCTGGATATCGAGCACCAGATGGTTGACATCCAGGACCTGACCATCCCGTACCAGCAGGGCCTGGCCATACTTTTCAGCAACCTGTACTTCGCGCAGGTCCTCCTCGCGAGTCTCGTCGAGCACCACCCAGATTCCGGGTGCGATGCTAAAGCGGCTCCCCCCCTTCGCCAGCGCGTACGAAACGAATCCGCTTCGCCAAATGGGTGACTCCTCTGAAGAGCCTCCGACGAGCGTCTGCGACAGAGCCACACCCTCAGCAAACATTGCTGGGACGCGCACCACCGGAAACGCGGAACTGAGCTTTGCGGCGGCACTACCCTGTGCGGGCGTGGCTAGACCGGTGACATAAGAGGCCATTTTGAAGACCTTCTTGAGAAACCCCCCTTGGCTGCCAAGGCGCATCAATTGGATGCGCAAGTCAACAGTCTTCTCGTCGGTGATCACGGGCTGCGGTGCGCCGTTGCGTTCACCCACAAACTCCATCCCGAGATTTGTACTCCAATTCTCGCCTATGTCAAACTGGCGCGCATAGAGCCAAGTAAGGGATTCGCCCATCAGCCGACTTCGAAACTCGACCGTGAGCGCTCCACTCCCACTTCGATCCGGCCAATCTTCCGAGGAAAGGTGAAAACCGATAACTTGAGCGTTTACTCCGTAGGCCTTGCTGCTTTTTTGAATTGGACGAATGCTTAGAGGACCACGGAATGAACCAGGCTCGCCTCCCAGGTCACGTTCCCAGCGGATTAGGCGGTACGTTGCCGCCTTAGACGGCCGGCCGCGGGGACGGATCGCCGACTCTCCTACCATGATCCGTGCCTGATATGCGGCGAGTTCTTCGACCCCGCGCTGTTCTACTGGCGTGAGTACGCCCGAATCCAGAAAGTATGACCCAATGTCATCTGACCCACTGGGCGTGGAAAGAGCATCGGAAGCTCCCGCCAGGCAGCGAGTAGCGGCACCGGACTCGACCAGTGCCGCAATTGCCGATGCCGACAGCGTCCCGAAAAACCGCCTTCTGTCCATAAAAATGCCTCCTATCTCATATTCCTACCGCCTATCCTCTACTCTGTCACTTCGATCGTAAGCGGCACTGATATCCAGTCTGCAGTCGTCTCCGCAGGTGTCGACTGCGAAGGCTTCAAGGTTTCCGTTGGAGCGACAGCCTGGTCCGGACGGGACGAAACCACGTGAACACCGCGTCCGGTGGAAAGGCTTGCCAGTTCCGCGCGAAGCTTCTCAAGTGGGTCCGCTGACCGTGCTATACCTCGCTTTCCGACTGCCGCTCGGCCGCGAGCGCCACCCTGCAAACGAAAATCTTCGATATACTCGCGGAGCTTGCTCGTCGACTGCAAATCCGTTGTAGCGAAGACTTGAATCACGTCGGTGCCCGCAGGCAGACTATAATCCCAGAAAAAGCCTGCCTTGTTGGGTTCTCGGAGTGCATCCGGTATATGGACGCGCTCGCCGGCGCGGAGAAGCCCGTTGGGCATGAAGTCAGTGTTCTGCTCGGTGTTTGGCAGCAGCGTCGTGATACCGCCTTGGGCGTCGATATCAACGATTGTTAGATAACAGTCGCGATCGGATAGAATCTCAAGCATCAGGCTGTTCTCTGAAGAGCGCTTTTCATCAGGCCTGCGAATGCGATAGCGAACCCTGTTGCCTGCCGATACTACGACCACACCACGCGAGGAAGATTTGCCACTATCTGCGGTCACCATCCTGACGTCAAGCCTCATGCGCGACGCTGGATTCGAAAGTGTCTTGATTGCCGCGGCGTTTGCGCTCCGGGTGAAAATAGTTGCAAGCCGATCAGCAACTTTATCCTCATCGTCCCACACGAAGGACGTGATAGACTGCAGTCCACCCGCACCGTATATGTTGACTTGAGGCGCAGTAACAGAATTGGAAACAATAACCTCGACAAGAAACCGAGCGAACTCGTCGGGGGACACGAAACGAACAGATTCGAGCCGATTTAAGACTGCTGCTTTTAGGCCGTTTTCGAATTCTTCGGACGCGCGTAGTTCAATCGGAATCTCATCAGCGGGAGGCGCCGTACAAATCAGAATGGCGCGCGCGCCATCCTCTATCACTGCGTCGGCGGGGTCGGTCAGCGCAAGCGCATCCCCACCGCGGACCTCCGATACTCGAGCCGTGGCAACAGCGCCGTCGGATTCGAAAGCCAATTCTCCCTGCGGATATATGGCCCAGCGCGAACCGGGCACAGCCCCCAGTGCGACGCCGCCAAGCAGCACAATAACTCCCGACTCTGCCGGGCTGACCTCGACGTAGGCACGGTCAGGTTGAGGCTCCTCTTCTACTTCCCCCACGGAAGTGCTGGTGTCCGCGGCTGGCTCCGTTTCTATCTCGAGGATCGGCTGGTCAAGCACCTGCTTAGATCCCTCTACTTGAGGCTCTGGCAGCTGCACTGCTGCGAGCTGTTCCTGGATGCTCTGAAAGATCAATTTTATTCCCCCGTGGATTTCATTAGGCGAAATTCCGAGGGGTGCCACACTTAGAACACGCCCAAGAGCGAATGAAAAGAATCCTCGATACGCGCCGTCAAGTGGGCCGTCGAGAGCGCTCTCGTCGGCGCCTGCACCTGTCATTAGAACGTAGTTCTGAGTGGATACGGGCACCAATGCGCGGGCTTTAGCAACTGCGTACAACGCATTACGCGTATCTTTCGGTATCGAGCGCGTCCTAACGGCAACGCTGCGCGTACCTGAACCAGAGTGGCATGAGTCGAGGATAATGAGCACGTTGTTCGATTTGAGTTCTCCTAGAATCTCACCCAATTCATCGTCGGTTATGTCCGGCACATTACTGGTGCGGCCGTCATATGGCACGATGGTTTCGTCAAGGCCGTCCGATTCGTCTCCATCGGCATCTTCGACTTGCGAGCCATGCCCCGAAAAGTGGATATAGATAATATCATCAGGAGAACTCTGTTGCACGAGGTCCCGCAGCGCCTGAAGAATGCCATCCCGCGTTGCTTGCTCGTCGAGAAGCGTGCGTATTTCGGACTCATTGAAGCCATATCTTGTCAACAGCACTTGACGCATTGCTGCGATGTCATTGAGTGAACCTCCCAGTGCCGGGACATCCGGCGAGGAATACTGGTTGATGCCGATAAGCAAGGCCTGATGTACGGGAGCGGCCAAGGCTGGCCATGACATGCTTCCAAGGCTCAGAACGGCGGCAATCACCAAGGTGATTATCCACCGCCAGATGACTTGCTTGGGATCCATACGCTTCTTACTCACGACTGCCTCCTTCTAAGTCCAGATTTGCCAATACGACATCTGGACTGATTTTCGGGGGGCAGGACACCCCAACTGGCTGAGCTTATACCCCATTGGCAGGACCAAAGGAGGAGGTTATTATCACGGTAAGATGTTTGCATCTCTTAGGCCTCCATCTACTGAACTATAAAGGTGACTGACTTCTCATTGTTGGTCTCGTCCTTCTCTTTCACCACATCTTGAGGATCAACGCTTGCAGCAGCGGTCTTCGTCCCTGACGGGAGAAATTGACCTATAGGAAAGGCGAAAGACTTAGTCTCCCCGACAGCAAGTCCGGTAGACAAGGATCCGGCTAGCAGACACAGTGTCGCCAACAAAACAAATAAGGTTCGTGGACTCATGATGTTCTCCTTTGTTATCCTCAAAGCGTACGGCAATCAAGATGACCAACATTAGTCTCCGAATTCTCGTTCTGACTGGCACCTATCATGGGACCCTTTTGAGGGCGTCAAGGACCTGTATCGCTTTCTGCTCGGCCTCCGCTTCCATGGGCATGCTGTTGTGAATGCTCTTTGCGCTGACGCTGCTCGGGTCGGTTATCAGCTCCCTGCACACTGTCCACCCTAGTTCGCCAAACCAGCGTTCGGCGTACATGGGTCGCCCACCAATATCTTCACACTGCCGAGCATGCTGCAGCTCGTGGGTCAACCATTTCAGCTCTCTCTCGTGGGTGAAATTATCGTCACTTCCCTTGTCGAAAATATTACCGCCCTTCAGGAGAGCTATTACACCGGAACCGGAGGGGAAATAGGTTGTCTTGCAATCTGTCATGGCGTTGTCACCTGAGGTGTAGTGGGACGCCCCAATCCTTACTTCCCGGAGCAAAGTCTCACCGTAATGGGGCGCGAGTCTCGCAATTATATATTCTTGCAGGCCATAAGTGGTCACGCCACTACCGACGTAAGCGAAGTACGACTGGTATGCAAGGTAAGGAATGTTACCTACAATTTGCGTGTTTGGGATTTGCCCGGCTTGCGCTTGCATGACGTTCTTAAGAGCCTCAGCGAGGTTGTCTCCCGATAAGTTGTCTGGACAAGGCGCCGTGACGAGTAATCCTGCCACGGGGTAATCGCCACCGAACGAGATTCCCAAAATCTGACACCCGATATGGGCTGTGATGCCAAAGCCATATTTGCAGGAATTACCTTCGCGTGTCTCAGCTGCCCCAATGACAGCGGTACCTCCCACCGAGCAAGACATTGTTAAGTCATATAAGGTTGTGCTGGCATCACCGTACGCCCAAGCGCTACCCCCGGTGCAGGTGATTTCGTATCCAATGCTGATTTCAACGTTGAGTTCAAACGTAAAAAGTGTGACTGTCTTCCAACATATCTTCCATGGTTTCCTCCAAGTTGGGCACGGATAAGGTATGTCCTCCGTCCAGTCGTAAGATACGTAGTAGGAATAGTCGAGGAGGGCTCCCGAGGCCAGCGGCTGCGAGCAAATATCATGGTCTGAGGTTCCTTCGTCCGTGGTTGCCTCGCTGTTTGAGGATGGAGCGACGGCGACTCCGGCAGAGTTTTCAATTGTCGTGATGGATGGGGCCGCCGTCACCATGATGTGTTCCAATTGGGTGCGCACTGGCGAGACCTTGAGATTACTGCTCCAGGTCGCGACGGTTGCTTCCGTAACCGTGGTGAGTCCATAGCTCTTGAACATGGCCACGAATCCACTCGACCATTGATTCCACAGCGTCGTCAGTTGTTGTTTGATGACCGGGTTCTGCGTGACAGCCAGTAGGCGCTGATACTCTTCTTTGGCCTGGTTATAGCTCTGCATATTTAGAGCTGTAAAAGACAATCCAATCACCTGCTCGCGGGTCAAGCCGAGCTTCATCAGGTCTTCGTAGTTTATCCGCTTTCCTATAAAGGAAGCAAGGAGGTTCAGATTCGCACTGGTGAGGGGCCGGGCGACAATGGGGAACCGCTGGAATGTAGTTGGAGCCTGTGGCCGCCGCGCAAGGGCATTGTCGAGCTGTTGCCCGAGCATTGTTGCCGTGGCGACAGACGGGAATTCGATTTTGAGGGCCATAGTACGACTCTTTAGGTCAGCCAGGGCCTGTGATGGCGCTGTTACAGTATCTGGTCTTATAGAAATAGGTGGTTTTACAATACCTGGAATAGCTGGTTGTATCCCGACTATTGGCCTTATGGCAGGAATTCGCACCACCTGCTGCCGGATGACTGTGGGTGAAATGGGCCGTCTTAGCGCACGGCTTCGCACCCCGCTGTACGAGCCCTGGGCGTCAAGACCCTTGCTATCGGGAAGCAGCAGGACCACATGATGCTCGTCTTTGCCTTCGGAGAATGAAAGGGCCACAGGGACGGATAGAGTCTCTGCATGTGGGGCTGCGATCGCCTGAATGGTAAGGGCAGACCTATTGCTCTCTCCTTCGCCAACGGGCACCAGCCGCAACGTGGTCTCCTCCATCTGCTCCACTTGGTAGGCGCCAGGAGCCGCCACTATATCGTTACCGTCAGAACCTGTAAAGTGAACTGGTTTCTCAAGCGAGATAACTAAAGGATTGGTCTGTGTTTCCTGAGCTGCAGCCACGCTAACAAGCAGACACAGTGCCGCCAACAAAACAAGAATGATTCGACATCTCATGATCTTCTCCTCTGCTACCTTCAACACGTGCGGCGATCAAAATGACCAACCATAGTCTCCGGATTCCGGTGTTGCCTTGTATTAATCATTTCTTCTTTGCTATGAGGTCGTTAAGGACCTGATACGCCTTCGCCTTGCTCTAAACATCAGTGCGCAAAATTACGCTCATTGACCATGGTCAAGTGACCGGGACATTGTCTCTGGATACTTCCAATTTCAGGGAATCCGATACATTGGATCAGTACTTATCCTTCTTAAAGGAACAGCTTGTATTCTCTCAATTGCAGTACCCGCTACGCGATCTTCATCTATTTTATCTTGACATGTAGCTCCTCCAATAGACAGATATGCTGTGTAGGAATTATTATTTTCATTCGATTCTTCAATAGAATTTCTCGGATCTACCTTAACGAACACACGGTAGCAGCCATTCTGTAATTCCCCTGATTCTGAAATAAAAAGACCGCCACCTATAACCTCATTTGGAAGGACTACCCGATTACCAGCGCCTCCACCTCCGCTATTTTGGCCTTCAATTTGTGACATCCAAATTGAATTGAATTGGCAGAATACGGCCGACCCGACACCTATGTTTTTCAACTCCAAATTGATCATGACTCTTGAGTAATGGTCGGGATTTTCAGGTGTAAACCATACTCTTTGAACTATCAGATCCGGTTTTTGATCTAGATTGGGAACCGCTCGGTTGGGAACTGACTTCGACCACAAATTGTTGGACTCATTCGTCTCCGTGACTCTTTTTTGCGGATCTACTTCAAATGTCACTGTAACGGGATTCCCATTAAGACATTTTGCCTTGCCTGCGAGTATCGCCGTCCAAGTCTCGTTCGGCCTTATCGCTTGCCTGGTTGTCGTCTGACTATTTGTAATGGTAGTGGAGTAAATATTCGTGTATTGGCTCTCCCCTCCGATAATCCATGTATTGGATGGAAACCATGCGTCCTCCTTGCCTGTATTTTTCACAGTGACAGTTGCATAGAAGAAAGGACATTCGCCGTTGGCATCCAAGGATGTGATTGCGTCTGGTACGCCCGTCACATCGACAATCACCATATCGGGAAGGTGGAGCTGTGTCAGGGTGGCGTAGGAAGGCTTCAGCACTACCTGCTGCCGAATGACTGCGGATGAAATGGGTCGCCTTATCGCACGGCTCCGCACCCCGCTATACGTGCCCTGCGCATCAAGACCCTTACCATCCGAGAGCAGCAAGACCACATGATGCTCGTCTTGACCTTCGGAGAACGAAAGTGCCAGCGGGACAGACACAGCTTCTTCATGCTGGGCTGCCACCGCCTGAACGGTAATGGCAGACCTAGTGCTCGCTCCTTCGCCAACGGGCACCAGCTTCAGCTTCGTCCCTTCCGCCTGCTCCACCCGGTAGGTACCAGGAGCGGCCACAATATCGGTACCGTCAGAAGCTGTGAAGTGAACGGGTTTCTCAAGCGAGATAATCAAAGAACCGGTCTGCGTTTCCTCAGCTGCAGGAACACCGACCAGCAAACACAGTGCTGCCAATAACACAAGAAAGATTTGAAATCTCATGGTTTTCTCCTCTCAATTCAGAGTTCAGTCCCAATCTGCAGGCAAGGCAGTTATAGTTTGCTCACCAAGCGCCTCGCTTCTCATAACTCTAAGATTAGGCATTCCTTCTCTATACAAGGCGTTGAGAAATCAATTCTTAGTGAACCTTAACCATCCGCATCCGCGCCTCTCCAGTGCTGACTTCCGTAAACCAGCACTGACAGCAATTTGCCAGCGCTCCGTATGGACACCATCCCACCGCATTGCGATCAACATTTACACTGCCCAACGCATCATCACCATCACGAATAGTAACATAAGTGCTTACCGATACACCAAAAGCCGACACGGTTACCGGACTATTCATAAGAGTTCCAGGATCCTCTTCCATTACCCTGTAGTATGTTATCGGAAAATAATTATCGTCCCAGTAAAAGTTCAAATTCGTCGGGCAACCTGCCAAATCCTTCCATACGCCTTCTTGGTTCACTCCATTCAGGTATATCTTTACCTTTGTCAGCGTGGAAGTACCATACCACTGCACAACCAACACATATATCTCTGGATCGCCCGAAGTCCAAGGCTCATGGTCGTTCGTAATCTTAAAATAGCTGGTTTGTAGATAAGAATTCTTGCCCTCTTTTGGCGTTTCTGACTTAGACTGAGGCACGTCACTCGTTTCGAGTGGCGGTGGCGCTTCGTGTGAATCATGTTCACACGGAGACACCATGATCACGGGCGAGGCAGGCGGCTCAGTTGTATTGAGTGAAAGAGACTGCTGCGTCTTAACAGAATATGCCTTGATCGTCTCGGCTTCTCCGTTAAGGGTGCCAACCCCCACGAGGACATCATCGCTTCCTGTCCACTTATCCCTGTGATCACGCGCAGGAAAATACACATCGACTTCTGGCGAGACCAGGGCGTTGATAATATCGGCTTGGTTGAACCGCTGTTTGGCCTTCTTGGCCTTGCCAAGCGCATCATCGCATTTGCCTCGGACCTTATCGGACTGACCAGAGAGTTTACTGGCGCTCGCCAGGAACTCATCCAAAAATATGATTTGTTCTCGCCGCGATGACCGCTTGATCTCCGCACGCAGGTGGTTTCGAATGCCTGGATCTGCTAACAGGGCGGCCAGTTCTTTTGCACGGCCATCTAACTCTGCATTCACCGTCACCGATACAAGGCTGTCCCCCCCCCCGTTTGCGGGGCGCTCTGGCGCCTGACCCAGAATCTGCTCGGGCTTGAAGCTTAGAAACATCAAGGTCAGTAAGAGAAATAGTCCCACGCATGTCCTTTTCATGACGACTCGTCCTTTCTTTCATAGTGATAAAGACAATTCAACTAATAGCGATGGAGTCAATTCAAGGTGCTGCGGGTGCGGGCCTAGCTAGGTCGATAACGCTTCCAAGATCGCCGCAAGAATTACCTCCTTGGAGATTGAGCGACCTCAAGCACTCGAACCCATGGCCAGCTTACTTATTAATCCATAAGCCATGACATCCATTATGTCAAGTAAAATCCACATGATGAGTTTCCCCAAAAAATATCATGATGGGAACAGCTTTAGCTGGGTTCTGGGCGACCAGGGCGGCATCGGAGGCACGAGTCCCTTGGCGTCGCGCTCCAAGACGCGGTTGATGCCATCGGCGATGGCGTAATATCTAAAGTCGGGTATGCCGAATATCCGCTTGGAGATGCCCAGGACCGTGGCTGAGAGAGCCTCCAGTTTCAACCGGCGGCCGATGTAGACCGCCGCGAAGAAGGCTGCCGCCAAGACAAGGGCCATCATGTTCTGCAGTCGCATATAAGTTAAAAGCCGAATATCTTCCAAGTGGTAGCTTTGTTTCATAAACCTGATCGTCTCCTCTACCTTCCAGCGAGTGATATAAGATTCCACCACAAAGTAGAGCACCTCTCGATTCTTACGCAGAGAGAGGTTGGTCAAAAGCAGCAAGGGCTCCTGGCCAAACCCCCGCACTACCACCAGGCACAGAGGCAAGGGTACGTCCGGCAGATAAACCTTGTAGAAGCCAAAGGATGTGAAACTTCTGACTTCGGTTGACACTTTTGATTAAATTGAGGTTGTTAACTGGAGGAAAGAATGACAGTGAAGGCCAATTGGGAAATCAA
>MEWP01000146.1 GCA_001775395.1 candidate division Zixibacteria bacterium RBG_16_53_22
CGTGTTAATCGTTTTCCCTGGCAAGCAGCTTGGCGGTACCGCGATGATTCGCCCCTTTATTGCGGCACTATATAAAGGGTCGAGATTGTCAAAAAATGATAGGGGCGTATAAGCAATACGCCCCTGCATGGTTCGAAAATCGCTGTGCGATTACGATTCTAGAATTCCGACGATACCAACTCCACGCGGCGGTTCTGGGCGCGCCCCTCGGCTGTCTTGTTATCAGCCACGAAATGCGCTGGATCCTCGCCGAATCCTTTGGCCGTGACTCGCTCGGGTTCGATTCCACCGGCCACGATATAATCCTTAACCGCGCCGGCCCGCTTCTCCGAGAGAACCTGGTTGGATTGCTCGGAACCGGCATCATCCGTGAAGCCGTCCACCTCGACCGTTGCCTTGGTGTAGTTCTTCATGGTCACGATGAGGTCTTCGAGCACCTTCTTGGAGGCCGCATCCGGTTCGTAAGAGCCGGTGGCATACTTGATATTCAGCGTGATCTTCTGAACCGGCTTCTTGACATCGACCGGGCACCCCTCCTCATTCACCACGGTAAGAGCGGGAGTCGTCGGGCAGCGATCTTTGCCGTCGCAGACTCCGTCGCCGTCGCCGTCGAGATTGCACCCGCTAGCATCGACCAAACAGCCGGCCGGTGTGTCGGGGCACTTGTCGTAGGTGTCGAAGACGCCATCCTTATCGGCATCGAGCGGGCAGCCGACATTATCGACGCCGACCCCGGGCGGCGTATTGGCGCACTTATCGATTCCATCCGGCACGCCATCCTGATCGGTATCGAGCGGACATCCGGTCATGTCGACTATCGCGCCTTTGGGCGTGTCGAGGCAGTTGTCGAGGCCGTCATAAACGCCATCGCCATCGGCGTCATGAGGACAACCCTGCTCATCGACAATGGCCCCCTGAGGCGTATCGGGACACATGTCCTTCTTGTCTCTTACACCGTCGTTGTCGCTGTCCTTACCGCCGCCAAAATAGAAGGTCAGGCCTACCGTCGGCTCAAGGTATGCCGTGAAGGGCCGCTCTTTCATCTTCGAGGCTCGCCCGTAATATATCGGCGGGTCGAGCACCGTCAGGTTGTCGATCTCCTGTGACATCAGGGCCTGGATATCAAATGTCGTATTCTCGCCAAGCCAGAAATTGAATCCGGCGCCATACTTGATATTGAAATCCCTGAAACGGTACTTACTGTCTTTGACAGCCGGGCCGTACGCGGCGCGATAATCCTGAACCGTCATCCGCCAGAAATCGACCCCGATACCCGCCATCAGGTATGGCTGCACGCTGCTCGATGGAAACATATAATACCTGACCAGTCCCCCGGCCAGGAAACCGTTCAACTTGACATAGGCGTTGTCGGAACTGGAGAATTTAAAGGATTGATCGTCGGTTTCGGTGGTGTCATCGTATGTCATCACATAGTTCAACGTAAAACTCAATACAAACCTGTCCGTGATACCGCGCCTGAGATCCAGGCCGCCGTCAAGGCCCATCATGAACGGCTCGTTGCCATTAAACCTGACATAATCCTTGCCCTCCATCAGCGGAATAAACAATCCGCCCCTGATGCCGAATCCGGTCTTGTCTTTCCACTCGCCTGCGCTCGCGATTACTGTCGCCATCAAGATTATCGCCAGCGCCAGCCCAAATTTCTGTTTCATCACAAACCTCCCGTTTCTGCTGCTTCGATTCATACACCTGACACAAAAATAACTAAGTTCACAAATGCTGCGCCCTCAGCTCCGAGGTGCAGTGCGGACAGCGGTTGGCCTTGATCGGTATCTCTGTCGCGCAGAATGGACAATTCTTGGTGGTCGGCTCGGCCGGCGCCGGGGCCGGCTGTCGTTTCAAGCGGTTTATCTGACGGACCATCAAGAATATGACAAAAGCCACGATAACGAAATCGATTACGGCGTTGATAAACAGGCCGTAATTTATCGTGGCCGCCCCGGCCGCCTTGGCGTCCGCAAATGAGGCGTATTGGCCGCCGCTCAAATTTAGATAGAGATTCGAAAAATTGACTTTCCCCAACAGCAGGCCGATCGGCGGCATCAGGATATCGCTGACTGCCGAGCTGACTATCCTCCCGAATGCCGCCCCGATTATAATCCCGATGGCCATGTCGAGGACATTCCCTTTCATGGCGAATTCCTTGAATTCTTTCAGCATCTGTGCTCCTTCCCCTTAAAAAATTTAGCCCGCTTCATCGATTTTGCGTCATCATGCCATCGATTCATTTGCGCCTTAGAGCATCTTATAGGTCATACCCAGGGCAAATGTCTCCTTGAATCTCCCGCCCAGGTCGACCTGTTTATCATAAAGCAACTGGGTATAGAAATTCAACGAAATGTATTTGGATATAGCCACCGACAGTCCATTCTCGAGATTGACATCGACCGCCTTCCAGTAGTCCTCCGCAACCGTGCCTTTGAAATCATCGGCCTTGGAGAAGAAAAGGGCCTTGAACAACGTCAATTTGCCCGTATAGCTGATATTCTCCGCTATCTTGTATTGAGTGTCCGTGACTGATTCAAAGCCGCCGTCGGTTGACGTTTCCGTCGTAAGGTTCTCGTCGATAGTATCGGCGGCAGTCGGGCCGATCAGCCTCATGATATTCTCCCTGAACGAAAATCCCAGCCTGGTTGAAACCAGATCCTTGTCGCGGGCAAATATCGTCTTGGCGATACCAGCCGATTCTGTCAGCAGGATCGGGTTGAATAACCTCTTGACAGGCTCATACGAGGCATCCAGAAACTGCGATTCCAGCCTGAACGCCACGTAGGGGTCAACCCAGACCTGAAGCGTGAATCGCCCGACATTTTCGATATCGATCTTATCGGTGGATTTGACCGGTTTTTTCCAGACCTTGGTGGCCTCGTCCTGAGTATGTGTCTGCCCGAACTGCAGCTTGGAGGTATTCTTGAAATTGAACTTCGGCGAAACCTGTTTCTCGAATATCCCGTTGGCCAACGATACCCAGGCGATACTCCCGGCCTCGCCACCTGTCCAGTTGTCGGAATAGGAATTTTGGGTGAGATTAAGCCCGAGGTCAAGGGAGTTTTTCCAGGGATCGGCTGTTGCCAATGATACTGCCAGCAGCATGATAGGCAGGACAATTGCGAGTGGAAACAACGGTCTTCTCATCTTATCTCCTTTTTCCTGACATGATTTCAAACACGTGAAGATATGTCGTGATTGCAGACATCACCCCCTGATGCACCGTTTTGCGTATTCCTGAAATTCATATATATCATATAAAGATTCCCTGTTCAAAATAAATTTCCACCATGCCGGGCAAATGCGTATAATATGTCAATGCCTTTTGAACGTCCCGCAAATGAGGATTATCGAAAATTCCTCGATCCCTCCACCATAAGCAAGCTGGCCTCCATCGAGCTCAAGGCCCGCCTTGTGGTCGAGGGTTTCATTGTAGGTTTGCACCGCTCCCCGTACCATGGATTCTCCGTGGAATTCGCCGAGCACAGGCAATATATGCCGGGCGATGATTTCAAGCATATCGATTGGAAAGTCTATGGCAAATCCGATAGGTTTTATATCAAGCAATATGAGGAGGAAACCAACTTAAAAGCCTATATCCTGCTTGATGCCTCGCGCTCGATGGGATATAAATCGAATGGGATATCGAAACTCGAATATGGCTGCTACCTGGCCGCGTCATTGGCCTATCTTATGCTGCGCCAACAGGATGCGCCGGGGCTGCTGATTTATGATGAGAGGACCAGGGCCTATGTCCCGCCCAAGGGGGCCAGGTCGCATATCACACCGATCCTCCGCCAGCTTAACAACACCCAGCCATCAAGCAAGACCGATGCCGCGGTTGCATTCCACGAGTTGGCCGACCGCATCAAACGCCGCGGCCTGATAATAGTAATCTCCGACCTGCTCGACGATCCCCAAAGGCTCCTCTTGGGCCTGAAACACTTTCGGCACAAACAGCACGAGGTTATCGTTTTTCAATTGCTCGACCCTTTTGAGCGCAATTTCGCATACGGGGCCGAGGCCAGGTTCAAGGACATGGAAACCGGTCAGGAGATTCTGGCCGACCCCTGGCAGGTCAGGCAGGAGTATGTGAAACGGCTTGGTGAATACACCGAAAGCATCAACCGGCAGTGCCGCGATTCAAGGATAGACTATCAGTTGCTGGATACCTCAATCCCCTTTGACAGGGCCTTGTTTGGATATCTCGCCAAACGGTCAAAATTGGGTTGACGGGGCGGAAATTTTCCCGATATTAATCATGAAGTGGCTTTATGCGCAAACCAAACCAGGAGTACATTAGATGAAGAAGCTGCTAATAGTAATTGCTCTGGTATGTATGACGCCGACTTTTGTGCTGGCCGGGGCCAGGATCCTCGTGCCCGAGAGAAACTGGAATTTCGGCCTGGCGCACAAGGGCGGCCCGCTGTCGCATCCGTATTGGATCAAGAATATCGGCGATGACACGCTGAGAATAAATGTCAGACCCGGCTGAGGCTGCACCATGGCGCCGGTGCAGAAAGATGTGCTGGCGCCGGGTGATTCCACGGTCGTGGAATTGGTTTTCAACACAAACTCCGTTGTCAAACCGCCTCTGGTCATAAGAAAGCACGCCAACATTACGAGCAATGATTCGACCCAGGCGGTGGTGGCTATTAATTTCGAGGGCAAGGTTGTGCCCGACACCGATACGGTCTCGACCATGGCCTTCGGTCCCAAAATCCTGCAATTTGGCCCCGACGACAGGAAACAGGAAATCACTTTTGAGAACGTGAAAGACAGTGTCAGCCTCAGTGTCAAGCTTGTCGGCTATGTCATGGATGATTTGGCGATCAAGGTGCCGAATAAGCCTATCCAGCCCGGCAAGAAAGGCAAAATCGAGATCGAGTGGAAAGGCGATCTGCCTGAATATGACGTGGGACGCTCGCTGACATTCAAGACCGGAAGCAGCGAGTCGCCGCAGTTTTCAGCGGCCTATTCCATAAAGGGCGCCAAGGGCCCAAGGCCGGCGCCGTCCAAGCCGATAAAACCCCAGCAGGCGGCCAATCCGCAAGGGACATCGAGACAGGCCCCAACATCGAAAGACGTTGTGAAGGGCGCCGCAACCTCCCAGCCTCAGGGCATACCGGTCAAGGCCGATTCCGTCAAAGTCGAAAACCCGTTGGACCAGAAACAATGGCCCCCCAAATAAGCTCGGATTTCGCCTGAACTCGGGCCGCGATCGGGATGGTCGCGGCCTTTTTGTCGAAGTCAAAATGTTTGAAAATTCAGTTCCATTGAGATTATCTTTGGGGTCGAAACATCGAACATTGGGAGTTTTACCAGGTGTCACGATTACGCCCATCAACGAGAAATATTGACACGAAGTCATTGCGAGGAGTCTCGGTCCTCAGGAACGAGACGACGCGGCAATCTCATCCTTTATGCATGGAGATCGCCACGCTCGGCCATTTGGCCTCGCTCGCGATGACATGCTTTGCTTTTAGGCCCTGTAAAAATGGTTAGTGCGCATAATTGTACCCCAAAACTATCTTCGGGAGATTATATGAATTTCGAACTAACTGATGATCACCTGTCAGTCCAGAAACTGACGCGCGAGTTCGCCGCTAAAACGATCGCGCCGGGCTTGCGCGAACGCGACCGCGAGAACCGGTTCGACCGCAATATCCTCACAAAGATGGCGGAATCGGATATCCTCGGTATCTGCCTGCCCGAAAAATATGGCGGCGCCGGCATGGATTATATCTCGCTCGGCCTGGCCTGCGAGGAGCTGGAGTATATCGACACCTCCGCCCGCGTGATTCTCTCCGTCCATATCGGCTTGAACTCGCTGACATTGCTGTCGTGGGGGAATCAATTCCAGAAGGAAAAGTACCTTACCCCGCAGGCAAAAGGGGAGAAGATCGCCAGTTTCGGCCTGACCGAGCCCAACGCTGGCTCCGACGTGGTCGGCATACAGACCACCGCAGTCAAGAGGGGCGACCGCTATATCCTCAACGGCGAAAAGATGTGGATCAGCCTGGCCGATATCGCCGACCATTTCCTCGTTTTCGGCTGGACCGATATCGTCAAAAAGAACAAGCGCGACCACACCGGTATCTCGGCCTTCATTGTCGAGCGCCCCTTTGCGGGGGTGACCACCGGCTCGATTCACGGCAAGCTTGGCGTGCGCGCCGGCAACACCGGCTGGGTCGCCATGCAGGATGTCGAGGTACCCGCCGAGAACCTGGTCGGCAATGAGGGCGAGGGTTTCAAGATCGCCATGTTCTGTCTTGAGCAGGGGCGCTACACAGTGGCCGCCGGATCAGCCGGCCTCATCCGCGCCTGTCTCGACGCCTGCGTCACGTATTCCCACACCCGCAAGGCATTCGAGGTCCCGATTGCCGAGCATCAACTGGTCAAGGAGATGATCGCCGGTATGGAGGCCGGTTTCCAGATCTCGCGCCTGCTGTGGCTGAAGGCCGGCTGGATGCGCAATGTCGGCCTGCGCGCCACGCGTGAGACGGCGCTGGCCAAGTGGATCGCCTGTGAGCAGGCCGAGAAGGCCGCCGCCGACTCGGTCCAGGTGCACGGGGCGTACGGCTTCTCCGACGAGTACCCCGTGGAGCGCTTCTACCGCAACGCCAAGGGGGCCTCGATCTACGAGGGCACCCGCGAAATCCAGAAGCTCATGCAGGCCGACTACGCCCTCGGTTTCCGCGCCGACCGCCCCCGCCGTGTCAACCTACCGCCGTGGCCCTTTGGGGATGGGGTATAGGGGGGGATTATAACTTGATATTTGTTGGGAAATTCTGTAAGATAAGTCGCTTGATGAATATGGCACCGAAGATTTGGATACCGTTTTGCAGAATTATTTGAAAACTATATTAGAGATGTTTTAAATCGCGTGAAAGACACAACAATGATAAAAAAAGCCTCAAAAAGCTACGTTGAAAGCAACCCTTACTCTTGGACTGGCAAACCGATGCACATAAAAAGTGAAAACCCGGTTTCCGCCGACCATCTAATCGTTGATATGTTTTCGGGTGCTGGCGGGTTTTCCGTAGGATTTTGCGATGCTGGTTTTGGTGTAGCGCTTGCCTTGGATAACCACGCACCATCTAAAGACACATTTCTGCACAATCATAAAGAAGCATCATTTATTTTGGGTGACATTCGTAAGGTTAATTCAAAGGTCATAAGAAACGTAGCCAACGACATGCCCATATCTGTACTTGTCGCCGGCGTCCCATGTCAGGGATTCTCGCTAAATAATAAAAAGCGTAAGGAAGATGATGAGAGGAATTTCCTTTTCCAGGAATTTATAAGATTTATTAAAATTTTTAACCCACCATATGTTTTGTTGGAGAATGTATCGGGCCTTACTTCAAGCGGCAATGGATATTTCCGGGCGGCCATAATTAAGGAGATTGGGGCATGTGGATATAATGTTGATTTTCGCATTTTAAAGGCTCCGGATTACGGTGTACCCCAAAAGAGAGCACGGGTCTTCTTTCAGGGCGCACGGCCCGGCTATGATATCCGCTGGCCAGCACCGACGCACGGTCTTGGCCGGAGCGAAAAATACAATACGGTATACGATGCGATCGGGGACCTGCCGCTTCTGGGAAACGGGGAAGAGAAGTTCTCATACGATAAGGAACCAACCACGGAATATCAAAAGGTGATGAGAAAAAATAGCGATGGAAAACTTCTCAACCACAGAGCTCCATCGCATCCGGAAGAAACTATTTTAAAAATTGGCAATACGACACCAGGGTTTCCTATCTATCCGAGATTTCCACAGAGGATAAGGCTCAAAATGGATGATCTAAGCCCGACCCAGGTTTCTGGCGGAATTAGGTCGCAATTCACCTTTGGTCATCCCACGCAGCCGCGCGGATTATCCATTCGGGAAAGAGCTAGAATTCAAAGTTTCCCCGATCATTTTTTCTTCTGCGGTGGTCTTGTCCAGTCCAGGGTGCAAACCGGAAATGCGGTACCCCCCCTTCTGGCTAGGGCAATTGCTGTTCAAATTATGAAGGGTCTAAAGCATGAGGCAATGGACGATACCACAATTAAGAAGGATTCTGTTCAAATGGAACTCGTCTAATTACCGCCCATTTTATTGGCGACTAAGAAAAGTTTCGGGATTCCATTGGCTCCTGTTAGAAATGCTGCTTAGGAAGACCAGGGCCCAACAAGTCGAGACGGTTTTCATAAAAATTCAGAAGCTCATACCGCGCCCGTCAAAACTAAGCAGCTTTCAAAAAAGAAAATTAAAAAGGCTCATTAAGCCTCTCGGGTTGTCAAATTTACGAACCAACGCCATCGCAGATGCGTCAGAAGAGATTGCGAGCAAACATGGCGGACATATACCAAGCACGCTGGACGACCTCCTGAAAATTCCGCACGTGGGCAGATATGCGGCTTCTGCCATTCTTTGCTTTTATTACGGCAAGCGAGCGCCAATCCTCGATGCCAACATAGCACGGCTTTACTGCAGGTTGTTTAATATCAATTACCCTGTCGAAATACACAAAGCTAAACATCTATGGCAGTTAGCGTCAGAAATTCTGCCCAGCAAAAATATAAAATTATTCAATTATTGTCTCTTGGATTTCGGGGCTCTTATCTGCACGGCCCGAAATCCACGTTGTGATATATGCCCCCTAAATGCCAAATGCAGTTATTTTATGGCACAGGATTAACGCCCCCAGCGGGATTTACACCACCAGCCTGATGGACAGCCGCTTGGCACGCCCTTGCCCACGAATTATCCCTAACCCAGTCTCTCTCTACCTGGGAAGTGACTATTCCAGGTTCCGGAATCCAGGCAACCTGCCGCAGTTGAGCGCTCACATCCACAAAATTCAATGATCTGGCATAATTTTCGCTGCCACAGACAAAGGTATTTTGCGGTTCATAGGTTATGCATCTTGGGCTTTGGACGTGTACGGCAACCCTAGTGTCCTGCGTCTAACGCTTCTTTACATTTGAAAGCGGCCATTTTGGGTTGTCATGAAATGTCCTTAA
>MEWP01000147.1 GCA_001775395.1 candidate division Zixibacteria bacterium RBG_16_53_22
TCATATTATTCGCCCTATGAAATGACCATCGTCTATCTGACTTTTTATCCGGACGGCTCCTGCCAGTACAGCATCTTCCGAATTGATCCCGAGAGCATTATCGAGGGCACCTGGCATGCGGATGGGACGAGATTTCGATTCGAAATCCCCACTTTCGCGCCGTCGTCAGGAATCTATACTGTCAGCGACAGGAAACTAACATTGATGTCGGGCTATGTGACTTGCCGGTATGACAGGGTCATCGAATAATATGCGCTAAGGTATTATTATCTTCCTCTTGTCGTACCCCAGCTCCGAAAGCTTCTTCAACAACTCGATCTGCATCATCGGCGGGCCGCACAGGAATATCAGCGTTTCATCCGAGGGCGCCGGCAGATGCTGGCGCATCATTTCCTGCGTTATTCGCCCCGTGCCCATCGTCCAGCCATCGGGCGCCGCCTTGCTGAGCGTATAATATCGTTTGAAATTGGCATATTTTTCGACATAAGAGTCGAACTCCTCCTTGAGGATAATATCATCGACAGTCTTATTGCCGAAAATCAACGAAATCGAAACGTCCATTCCGCGCGAAAGTATCGTCCTGATAATCGAAATCATCGGCGTGATACCGGTGCCGCCGGCCAACATGCCGACCTGTTTGGCCATCCCCTCGGCAAAATGCCCGCCCTCGTGCGGCCCACTGACCCAGACCTCGTCGCCGACCTTGCGTTCATGCATGAATCTCGATGTCGGCCCCAGGCCATACCGCTTGATGATAAGCTCGAAATGATCCTTCATATCGGGCGTCGAGGTTGGTGTATAGGGGCGGTATTCGAGGATATCCCCCGGATCGGGGAAGACCTTGATAAAATCGCCGGGCATGAAGTTAAAGTCGCGGTCTGTCGGGATAGCAAATCTGAATTGGCGGGTGTCGTGGGTGATCGGCCTGATATCGATTATTCTTACCTGCCTTATTTCTTCGGAAATCATCGGTGAACCTTTTTCAGAGTGATATATGCCAACTTTGGCAAGATCGTCTCCTTTTCCTGGCAATCAATGCCACCGGGACGCCAGGGATAAGGATGAGATGCTGGATCTTCTCTAAAAACTCCTTGTTGGCAATCAGGAAATTAAGCGCGCAGACCACCTTTCTCTCCTTTCAAAGACGAATTACCGGAAGAAGTGTTTTGTGCATCCATGCACAAAATTACCTGTCGCAGACTTGCCTGAACACCCGCATGAAGTTGCCGCCGAGGATTTTCCTAATATCCACCTCGGAGTAGCCGCGCCCGACAAGTTCCTTTGTGATAGCGGGCATCCTCGAGCAATCATTAAGCCCCTTGGGGAACGCGAAAACGCCGTCGAAATCCGAGCCCAGTCCGACATGATCCGGTCCCACCAGCTTGACGATGTGGTCGATATGATCAACCACCGTGCCGATTGTGATATCGAGCTGGCTCTGATGCTCATCCAGTATCTCGAACAGCCAGGCCAGCGCTTTGTGCCTGGCGCCGTAATCATTAGGGTAGAGGGCGTCTATGGAATCGATTTCGGCTTTGTATTCCTCCTTGACCGAATCGGCAATGGCATTGAAGCGATAATCCAGGTATCCGGAGAAGAAATTTATCCCGATGACGCCGCCGTTCTTCGCGATTGCCGCGATCTGGTCGTCGGTCAGGTTGCGGTCGTGCGGGCAAAGAGCGTGCACGCATGAATGCGAGGCGATGACCGGGTCCGATGTTATCGCCAGCACCCTGGCCACCGCGGCCGGCCCCGCATGTGAGATATCGATAATAATCCCCAGGCGGTTCATCTCGCGGACCACCTCCTCGCCGAACGGGGTAAGGCCGTCGAACGCCGGGGATGTGTCGGCCGATGATATGCACCAGTCGTGCGAGCTGGTATGAACCAGGGTCATGTAGCGCACCCCGCGCTCGCAATAGTGGCGCAAGTTGGCCAGGTTGTCGGCAATTGCCAGCCCGTTCTCTATCGCTAAGAAAGCCGCGATCCGCCCCGATGATACAATCGCTTCAGCCTCGGCCGCGGTCTTGCAGACGGCGATCTGGCCGGCATGGCGACCGGTTTGCTCATGGAGCGAATCGAGCATCAGGTCGACCCGGGCGACACACGAATCGAGCGGCGTGTCGCCGGGAATCCAGCAGGCAAATGCTTCGAGGTCTACCCCGCCCTCGCGCAGTCGAGGGATATCCATCTGCCCCGAGGTGTCGCGCACCGAAAAATCGAATCCCTTTTTCATTCGCAGGACCGTGTCGCAGTGCAGGTCGGCCACCAGGGCTTCGCGGTGCAACTTATCCGGATCGATGCCGCCCGATGAACACATCAATGCCCCTCCCATGATAGCTAACGCAGATATTTTCAAAAACATGGCGGGTTTATAGCGCATTTTGTCGGAGAATGCAAGGGCTAATGCGGAGGCGGAGCCGCGGGCCCAATATCGGCTACGGCCTGCGATATCTGATGAATCTTAATTATTTGACCAACACTATTTGTTTGGTCTGCGCGAATTTCCCTGCAGTCATCTTGTAGAAGTAAGTTCCGGAGCTCAAGTCCGCAGCATCGAATGTGACCGAGTACTCGCTTGTGAGTTTGGCTCTTTCGCCTGCGGTTCAGCCCTGACGGCTGCCGGCAAACAGGATTTATCTTGACATAATCGGGAAGGGGCTTAATATATTAACATAGACTCAGCTACCAGGCGCCGGGATATCATGGCGTAACTGTCGTTCCGGGCTCTTCGCGCCGCACCTGTTTCGATACCGGAGGAATTCATGAAAAAGGTGATCGTCGTATTGACGGGGGCGCTCTCGTTGATATTTCTGCATTCTGTAATCGCCATGGCAAACCCGGTCGCTCCCGAATGGGGCCTTATCGATACCACTGCCCCGCCGCGTTTCGAGCACAAATGCGCCTATGATCTTCACAGGGAAGTCATCGTGCTTTTCGGCGGCCAGGATTACACAGATTTCTTGCCCAATGATACATGGGAATTCTCCGAAACCTGGAATATGGTCTCGACCAGTGGCCCGAGTGGACGTACCGGACATGACATGTGCTACGATACGGCGGCGCACGTTACTATCCTCTTTGGCGGTCGTGATATCTACGGTAATTATCTCAATGACACCTGGACCTGGAATGGCGCGAACTGGACCCAGCTGGCGGTTGCCGGGCCCTCGCCAAGGGCGTTTTTCGTGATGGCATACGACCGATGCACCCGAAAAGCAGTCTTGTTTGGCGGCGCCAACAGCGATTCATTGTTCGGCGACACCTGGGAATGGGATGGCTCGCAGTGGACCTTGATGGCCGTGACCGGACCACCAGCCCGTGTCTATGCAGCGATGGCATATAAAGAATGGGATGTGGGCAAATGCTTCATCTTTGGAGGCCGGGCAGGATTCAGCGGCCCGTCCCTGAATGATACCTGGTATTGGGACGGAGGCTCGTGGAACCAGATACCGGCGGGCAATATAAATCCATCGCCGAGATATGGCCATTCCATGGCCTGGGATCAAATGTGGGAAGGGTTCATGATTCTTTTTGGCGGCCAGAGCGGCACAAATCCCGATACAATCTTCGGTGACACCTGGTTGTTTTGGTTCGATTGGGTTAATGGGTCATACGACGTTGAGCCGCCCGCTCGAACAATGGCCGCCATGGTTTCGTGCGTGAACATGGGGCGATCGACGCTGCTGATCGGCGGCACCGACGGAACGCAGATCTTTAACGACATGTGGGCCTATCCTGTCTTTGCTTCGAATTCCTATGTTCCCGGCGATGCCAACGGCGATGGCCAGTTCAACGGTCTCGATATTGTCTACCTCGTCGGCTACTTCAAGGGATTCGGCGCGCCTCCGCCATTTGTCTACCATGATTGCCCGACCTGGGGCCAACAACTCTACGCCGCCGCCGACCTGAATGGCAGTTGTACCGTCAACGGTATCGACGTGACTTATGGCGTGGCCTACCTCAAGGGGCTGCAGCCGTCCATACGCTATTGTCAATATTGCCCGCCCACGGCTGCTATGGATCATTCAACATTTGGCAAGGGTGACATTGATGACGAATAATCTTAAGGTGTTTTTTAGGGGAAGGAAATTACTATGAGCAAGCGTGTTTGCGCCTCGATGATTGTGGCCCTGCTGATATCCTCGGCATCGGCCCAGGATACGCTTTGGACCAGAAACTACGGCTTCACCGGTGAAAGCGACCAGGGAATGTGCGGCGCTCTAACATCGGACGGTGGCTTCCTCGTGGCGGGGTATTCGGTGAATTTCCCCGGCGGCGATGTTTGGATTGTGCGCGCCGATAACAATGGAGACACGATCTGGACCCGAAACTTCGGCAATGAGCGATGGCAACAGGCCAATTATATCACCGAAACCAGCGATGGCGGCGTGATTGCGGCCGGCAAGTTCAGTGTCGCAGTCGGCGATTACGACCTATACTTGATAAGGCTCGATCCCAACGGCGACAGCCTCTGGACCAGGCGATTCGGGGCTGTGGGAGCTGACGATGACGGGCAGATGATCATCGAGCTGGCCGATAGCAATTTCCTGGCGGTCGGCAACGGCCGCAACGCCGGAACCACAGATCTGTTTATGGTCAAACTGGATACTCTCGGCAACCAATTATGGACAAAGCATTATGGCGGGTCGGGTTCGGAATATGCCTACGGCGTTGTTGAACTCGCCGACGGCGGCTTCATGATTACGGGTTCGACGACCACCTTGACGCAGGGCGGTTCCGATCTCTGGCTTCTCAGAACCGATTCCGACGGCGACACGTTGTGGACAAAAAAATTCGATTACCATGATGGATTAGACAGAGGCGATAATATCGTCCAAGCCGATAACGGCGATTTCGTGATCGGCGGCAGAACCTGGAACGGAACCTACGCCCAGCTGCTGGGATTGCGAGTCGATTTGTCGGGCAATCAGATTTGGGCCGGCGAATTCGGTTCATTATCCGATGGTGAATTCGCAGAGTCAATCGATAAGACCTCCGACGGCGGCTTCGTCATCGGAGGCGGCAAGGGAATCTCGACATTCGATTTTTATGTGGTTCGGCTTGATTCCAACGGTGACAGCCTGTGGGCCGCCCGATACAACGGCGCTACGGGCCGTTCCGATGACTGCTATGAGATTCGTGTCGACAGCAACGACGATATCCTGGCATTCGGTTATACCGATATCAATTCGGTAGCCCCTTCCGACCTCCAATTCTGGGTGGTCAAGATCGACGATGGGATTATTCAGCCCGGAAATCCCGATGTCGATCTGCTCCCGATGGCCTTTGTAGATACGGTTCAAGAAGGCAATTCGACAACCGGCGCTTTGTATATAAATAATGTCGGCAATGCCACTCTGTACTACGGCATCGTCGAAAGCGAAAGTTGGATAACAGCAATACCGGATACCGGCGACGTGCCGGCCGCTGAAGCAGATACTGCAGTCATAACTTTCGATGCTTCCGCTCTCGCGCCTGGTACCCATAATGGCGAGTTGATCATCAATTCCAACGACCCCGATGAACTCCAGGCGCATCTGCCGGTGACGCTGGTCGTGTTAGCGGGCGGCTGTGCTTATATCCCCGGCGACATCAACGGCGACGGTGCCGCCAACGGCATCGATGTCACCTTTGGCGTCGCTTATTTCAAGGGAGGGAATCCACCTCCGGTTGACTGCCACCCATTCTGCCCGGAAACCCCGGATCCCTTCTACGCCGCCGGCGATGTCAACGGCAGTTGCTCGCTCAATGGGATAGACATAACCTACTTTGTGGCGTATCTGAAGGGCATGCAGCCGGCGCTGCTCTTTTGTCCCGATTGCCCCCCGGTAACCTCCGGGCCCCGACATTCTGAAATCAGGGGAGACTGCCTCGGGGTTTCGGCTTTGGATGATTCCAGCTATATGTATGTCGAGGCGATCGGGAATGACCTGCATATCCATCACATGTACGCATTCTATCAATGCTGCCTGGAATATTTCGTCGATTTCCAATTTGCCGGAAACGATATTACCGCCGTCGAGCAGGATTTCGGCCCACCCTGTGATTGCCTCTGCACCTTCAACCTGGAATCAATTCTATACGATCTGGCGGTGGGCGAATATACGGTCACCTTAATCGGCATATATGGCGATACAGTGGGGGTCGACACGGCATATGTGGGCGGATATTAGTAACTGAAGTGGCTGAAGTGGCGTCAGGTCCTCAGACCTGACGCACCGATCCTATTTTTGAAATACGACTTCGCCGTCAATAACTGTCATAACGACGTTTACGCCCTTGATATCTCCCGGCTTCATCTCGAATATGTTCTCGGAGAGCACCGCGAAATCGGCGCGCTTGCCGATTGAAATGGAGCCCGCGATATAATCGTAACAACAGGCATACGCCGCGCCCCGCGTGTAGGCCTCGACTGCCTGACGAACCGTAATTTTCTCCTCGGGGTACCATGACGGCCGAATTACATCCTGCCTTTGACGGGTTACCGCGGCGTGAATTCCGGCAATCGGGTCGGCCGTCTCGATCGGAGCATCGGAGCCAAATGCCAGCCGCGCCCGGGAGGCCAGAATCGATTTAAAGGGGTAAGCATAGCGCGAGCGCTTGCCCCAGTACCTATCGGCGATGTCGCGGTCGGATGTGGCGTGTATCGGCTGAACCGAGGCGATTATGCCATTTCGCTCGAAAAGCCCGATATCCGATTTGCGCAAGAGCTGGGCGTGTTCTATTCTTGGGCGGAGGCCTTTTTCCTTGAAGGCTTGCGAATATTTGCCGATTCCCCGTAGCGCCTGCCAGTTGGCCTTGTCGCCGATCGCATGCATGGCCACCGATATTCCGGCATTCACCGCCGTCGAAACGAGGTTGTCGATCTCCTCGGGTTTCAGCGTCTCCACGCCGAAATTATCCGCTGATTTCTCATATGGCTTGAACATCAGGGCGGTCTGCGAACCCAGCGCCCCATCGGCGAAAAGCTTCAGGCATCCCACCCGGATATGCTCCGTGCCGAATCCGGTATGAAACTTGAAATCGATCGCCCGCGCCAGGCCGGTCTTGGGTATCATTTTGAATACCCGAAGCTTGAGCTTTCCCCGGCGATCGAGCTCATGGTAGATAGAAAACAGATCCTTGTCCTCGTCGCAATCGCCGCAGCCGGTGATACCGAGTTTCAAGAGATGTTCCTGTGCCCGACAAACTGAATCCAGCTTGTCGCTGTATGATACGGGTGGAATTTTATCGTAAAAATCCTCGGCCGCGTTTTCCTTCAGGATGCCGGTCGGCTCGCCATTTTTATCTTTATCTATCACGCCGCCCTGAGGATCAGGCGTGTTAGCGTCGATACCGGCATGTTTCAAGGCCGCCGAATTAACCCATAGGAGGTGCCCGTCCTTGCTGCTAAGCGCCACCGGATTTGGGGTAATAGCATCCAATATTTCCTTGTCGGGGAATTTCTCGCCCCAGAGGTTTTTGTTCCAGCCTCGGCCTCGAAGCCACTGGCCGGGCGCAAGCCTGGCCGCCGCCTCGCGAAGCAGTTTCCTGGCTTTGTCGAGCGAATCCACGCCATCCAGATTCACCCGTTTGAAGCTGGTTCCAAGGCTCATCAGGTGCAGGTGCGAATCGATCAGGCCGGGGATTGCAGTCTGCTTTTTCAAATCAATTGTCTTGAATCCGCGCCTGGATAGAGGCTTTATCCTGACATTGGTCCCGGCATCGATAATTAGACCGTCCTCTACGGCAATCGCTTGAGCGCCATGCGTCTTCCTGTCAAACGAATGGAAATTGCCATTGACAAAAATGACTTTGTCGGCCATGCCTTTCCCCTTTTAGGTTTTTCCCAATATTCGATAGTCCCCGTCGCGCCTGGTGACTCCCATCTGATCCAGCTTCTCCAGGAGAGGGATGACATACTTGCGGCTGGTCTTGAGATGCGATTTTATGTCCGATGCCGTGGCCCGACGAGATATCTTCAGAAATTCGACCAGGCTCTCTACCGTTTTCTCGAAATCTCGCGTCGTGAAAAGGATTCCGCCCTTTAACTCGACAATTTCGCCTTTGTCTCGCAGAAAATTGATAACAACCTCGTATTTGGGGTCCTCGTCGACCAGCTCCTTGCGGGTCGGCGATGACAGCGGGCTGGCCGAAAGGCGCGCATGAAGCCGTCCCTGAAGACGCATCTGGTCGGGATTAAGTTGCGCCTGGTGCCCGATGATTTTCAGAAGCCCCTTATCGACCGCAATCTTGCCGGACGATATGAGATAATCTACCACCGCCGGCAACCGCGCCGGATCGATCTTCAGTTTCTTGGCCAAGATCCCCGGCTCAAGCCCATCCGACCACTGCCTGAGGTCATGTTCGTCCTTTATTATCTGAAGCGCCGGCTCGGCAAACTTGTCCAGGAATCTGCGCGAGAGGATGCTATCGCCTGCGATTGTGATTCGATTCTTATCTGCCAGGTTCTTGATTGATCGTTCCATCGCCGCCTTTTCGAATGGGATATTCTGAAAGAGCCTCGAGATCGGCACGCGGACACCTTTTTCCAATTCGGTCATGACTATTATTTCCGGGGATGGCTCCGTTCTCTTCTGTAAGATCTCCACAAGGAGACCCTTGTTCTTGCTGACAGTCGAAAACTCTGTATCGAGTACGCGCCCGCCGCCCACCGTCTCCTGCGGGCTGATTCGCCTGATAATAAATTTATCGCCGATCTTGGCCGCCACCTCCGATTTGAGCTTGAACCGGACCGGCGCCCGTTCGCCGGGCTTCAAGATATCGCGGTCCAGAAGATAGACTCGCCCGATGAGGTCGGCGGTACCGAGCAGAAACGAAACTTCACTTCCATTCCGAACAGGCAATTTCGTCCCCGCGATAAGGCTCAACTCTCCGGCCAACTGTTGGGTCGGGGCCACCGTGCCGGGCAGGCAAACCGCCTCGCCGCGCTCAATGGCGCTTTTGTCGACACCGGCCAGATTGATTGCAACCCGGCTTCCGGGTACCGCCTCGCTGATTTTGCTCTTATGTGTCTGAAGACTGCGGATACGCAATTTCATTCCCGTGGGCTGAATTTCCACCTGCTGGTCAAGCGCTAATTTGCCCTCCAGAAGCGTCCCCGTGACCACCGTGCCCATGCCCTGTATCGTGAATTTCCGGTCGATAAATAGCCTGGCGGCGCCCAGGTCGGGCCGCTGCATCTGATCGGTCAAGAGCGAGTCAAGCGATTTCAGTATGTCACTAATGCCATCTCCCGTTATGGTCGATGTCGGCACGATGGGGCAGCCCTCGAGGAAACTGCCGGTCAGATGCTCTCTGATGGACTCGATTTGGAGCTGGAGATAATCGTTTTCAACCAGGTCTTTCTTGGTCATCGCCACCAGGCCGGTTTTGATATCAAGGAGTCTGATTATCTGGAAATGTTCTTCACTCTGCGGCATCCAGCCGTCGTCGGCCGCGATCACGAATATGACCGCGTCAATTCCGCCCACGCCTGCCACCATGTTCTTGACAAAGCGCTCGTGCCCGGGCACGTCGACTATGCCGACCTGGCGCCCCGATGGCAAAGTCGCCCAGGCGAATCCCAGGTCGATTGTCATGCCGCGCTCCTTCTCCTCGGGCAGGCGATCGGGATCGATCCCCGTCATCTTGAGTACCAGGGACGACTTGCCGTGATCGATATGTCCGGCGGTCCCGATTACAAACATGACTTGATAGCGTCGATTAGAGTAAGCATTTGCTCTTGCAGGACAGTTCTCAAATCTATCATGACCCCGTCCGAAATTGTCCTGCAGACAACAGGTGTCGAATAGCCGAGAAGCTGTCGTGACAAGTCTTGGGGATCACCTTCGATTTTCACGCCAAAACTGTCGAACTCGTATTCCGGTAACGATCCGCCGCCGAATGAGCTCTTGAGAATTGTGGGCGTCACCTTTGAGTCGCTCACGGTTAAAACGATTTCGTCGGCTCTTGCCCGAAGCTCCTCTCGCTCTGCGGAGGCCATCTCCCAGCAGGGGAGAGACTCACCGCGAAGGTGGGCCTGGAGCGTCGCCTCCAAAAGCCCGATTGTAAGTTTATCCAGCCTGAATGCCCTGTAAAGCGGATCGTTGAGCAGATTCGAAATCATTTTTTCTTTTCCGGCAATCAGCCCGGCCTGCGGGCCGCCCAGGAGCTTATCGCCCGAGAAACAAACCAGGTCGGCCCCGGTTCGTATCGCCGAGGACACCGACGGCTCGGCCAGTTTCGCACTGCCGGCGCCCGAATCAATCCAACCCGAACCCAGGTCGAAGCAGAACGGAATCTTCCTTTGGCGTGCCAGTCTGGCAATTGCCGATACCTCCGCCTCATCGGTGAAACCGCGCTGCACGAAATTGCTCTTATGCACATATAGGATTAGGGCCGTATTCTTATTCATCGCCTTCTGGTAATCGCCGAGGTTCGTTTTATTTGTCGTGCCCACCTCTCTCAGTTTCGCCCCCGAGCGCTCGATTATTTCCGGTATCCGAAACCCTCCGCCGATTTGAATCAACTGGCCCCGCGAAATGATGACCTCTCGCCCCGGCCCGGCGATATTGGCCACTATCAGATATACGGCCGCGGCGTTGTTATTGACCGCCATACCGGCCTCGGCGCCGGATAGCGCCGCCAGCATCCGTCCGGGCATGAGGCTGCGCTTGGATCGCTTACCATCGACAAGGTCGAATTCCAGATTCGAATAACCGGTAACAGCATCCAAAAGCCCTTCGTAGGCAACTGACGATATCGGCGCCCGGCCGAGGTTCGTATGAAGGATAACCCCCGTGCCGTTTATTACCGGTTGAATCAGTTCTCGACGATATTTCCCGAAAAGCCGCTTGACTTCCATGATGATGTCATCTTTCGAGGGCATCCTGCCGGTTCGAGCCGCCTCCTTTTTCATCGCCGAGGCTATTTTCTTAACTTCCATACCCACAAAGGCAAACGACCATCGTTCGACCAGGATTTTGACCCCCTCGTCCTCGAGGACAGTCGATATGCTCGGGAAATCGCGCATGATGCTCTCCGGAGCACCCTTACGGTGTCCCGTTATGCTTTTCTTGACACCCTTAGCAGCCATTTCTTTCTTTCAGTCACCCCGCCTATTCTGGAAAAGCCGACATGGCGGCTGGTCAATTCACTTTCGAGCCTGGTCGCATGTTCAGGACTGATCGCAATCACAAGGCCGCCCGAGGTCTGCGCATCGGCCAAGAGCAGCTTCTCGTGCTTTTCCAGGTCGTCAACCCACTCGGTATCGGGGCCTACGCTCAAGAGATTGGAGCGGCTCCCGCTCGGAAATTGATCAGCCTTGGCCAATTCCAGCGCGCCATTCATCAAAGGCACGCTATCGAAATATATCACCGCCGTCTTGTTCGAGGCCGCCATCATCTGGCTGAGATGCCCGAGCAGTCCGTAGCCGGTGATATCGGTAACGGCGCATATGTCGGTAGCCAGTACCGCCTCCGAGGCCTCGCGGTTGAGCATTTTCATATATTTAACCGCCCCCTCGACAACATCCTTCGAGGCCCTGCCATTCTTCAGCGCCGTGGTGATAAGTCCTGTCCCCAGCGGCTTGGTAATATAGAGAATATCTCCAGCCCTGGCCGAGGCGTTGGTCAATACCCTTTTGGGATGCACGGCGCCGGTTACCGCCAGGCCATAGAACGGCTCCGGCGATTTGACCGTATGCCCTCCCACGATCGGCAGGCCGGCTTCCTCGGCCACGCTCAAGCCGCCGCGAATAATGTCGCGTAGCAGGGAAAGCGGCAGAGTCTTCTCCGGAAATCCGACCACGTTAAGGGCCGAGATTGGCCGGCCTCCCATGGCGTAGAGATCCGATAGCGAATTGGCAGCCGCGATGGCGCCGAAATCGAAAGCATCGTCCACGACCGGCGTGAAATAGTCGATTGTCGTTACGATCGCCAGGTCCTCCGACAGCTTCACAACACCGGCATCATCGAGCAATTCCGGCCCGACGATCACGTTTTTATATCCATCCAGTTTGATGTCGCCCAGCACCTGGACGAGTTCGCTTCGAGCGAGTTTTGACGCTCACCCGGCGCAGGCGACATATTGGGTTAATTTGAATATTTCTTCCTTCTTATCCATAGACACCAATAATGTGTGCGACCAATATAATGATTATTATATGATGATTTCAAGGTCTTTAGAATGAGGGGTTACCCCGAAAATTCTGTTTAAAATCTGCCTACCATGGTCTAACCACCGCACAGGTTGTGCGGGGTCGTAGGCCCCAGGCCGTGACCCTGCACCAAGTTCCACTCTCAGGGCCGCAGGGTCACGCCCTACGTGCTACGACCCTGCGGAACTCCTCGTATAAGTCAAGAAGGTTTGGAGATTCACTGTTTTTCAAGAACCATAAGTTCCAGATCCTAAAAAAGCCAATCCTGTAAAAATAATAAGGTTCTATAAATCTAAGCCAAGTTTTAGGGGAAAGCCCTGCTTTAGAATTCATGTGCCGGTTCCAATTATGCAATGGGCGGAGCATAAACCCGACGGCATTCCGCGGCCTTTTTGCCAATATCGAGGCGCCGAGTAGTTGACGGGAATCTTGACTAAAATCAAGGACAAGGACTTCTGAATCGGGTTAAATTGGGGCAGATGGCAGAAATAATGGAGAAAAAGACGGCGCGGCCTGCGGTTATCCGCAGGCCCAGGCGAGACGAGAACCTCCTCAAAAATGGCGTTAATATGAGAAAAGCGATCCAGTATGGGTTCCTCGCCATCTGCCTGATAATCGGCGCGCAATTTTACATTTGGTATCGCCATTTTGCGACCGGCGGCCAATCACTTTATGTTCCCCGGCCCGGTGGCGTCGAGGGTTTCCTGCCGCTATCCGGCCTGATCGGCCTCAAGTATTGGCTGACCACTGGCATATTCAACACCGTCCATCCTGCGGCGGTGGTGATTCTACTGGCGATTTTGGCAGTCAGCTTGATATTCAAGAAAAGCTTCTGCTCTTTCATTTGCCCGGTGGGCCTGATTTCCGAGTGGTTCTGGAAACTCGGGCGGAAGCTTCTCGGTAAGAGGTTCGTGATGCCATTCGGCTGGAAGATGCCCCGCTGGCTCGATTACCCCTTGCGCTCACTCAAGTATCTGCTCCTGTTTTTCTTCGTCAACGCGATATTGATCGGGATGAACACCGAGGCGCTCGGCCGATTTATCGATTCGCCTTACAACAAGATCGCCGATGTCAAAATGCTGCTTTTCTTTATCGACATGTCCCGTTTCGCGGCCGGCGTCATAATTCTCCTGGCCGTGGCCTCGATTTTCATGTCGAATTTCTGGTGCCGCTATCTTTGCCCATATGGCGCGCTGCTTGGAATGTTGAGCTTTCTAAGTCCTGTCAAGATCAAACGTAATAGATCGACATGCGATGACTGTATGGCCTGCATGCGTGTCTGCCCGGCCATGATCAATGTTCATAAGGCCGGCATTGTCCGCTCCGACGAGTGCACAATTTGCATGTCGTGTGTCAAGGCCTGCCCGATCGACAACACGCTCTATCCGGCGATCTATGGCAAAAAGAAACTTAATGCCCGCACCGTAGCGATCGGCGTCTTCGCGATATTCTTAATCTTCTGGATCGGCGCGCGTGTCAGCGGTAATTGGAAGAACGGCATTACAAAGCAAGAATATATGTACCATATCCAGCATATGGATGGCCTGGAGTACAACCACATCAGGTAAACACAGGACAAGTTTCGATTGCTGTTGCCCCGATGCGATTACCACCCCGCGGCGGGGCTTCCTATTTTTCCTCGTTTGACCGGCCTATAGCTTATTGAATTTCAGCGTAAATATCAGCCGCCCGGGTGTTGGCTTATCATAGTCATTTGTCTGTTGGATCAATCATGCCTATAGGTCCGTAAACATGGTATTCGTAGAGTCACTATAGCATCATTGCGCTTTTCAATAATATTTGCTAAATTACCGCAGATGGTGAAAGCGAATGCCTGGGGCTAATATTGGGCGGCCCATACGGGTCATGAGGGATGGGAGATAATTGTGGAAAACCTGATTTACCTCGATAATGCGGCCACCGCCTGGCCGAAACCCGAATCCGTTTATAAATTCATGGTCGAGTTTTATCAGCGCTGCGGAGTCAACCCCGGCCGATCAGGATTCGATCTGGCAATCGAGGCCGGCAACATTGTCGAGGATCTGCGCGCGCGCCTGACCAAATTTTTCGGTGGCGACCCCGAGACCCCCGAACGCCTTTGTTTCGCCTACAACGCCACCGACGCCCTTAACCTCATCATTTGGGGGCTGCTTTGTCCCGGCGATCATGTTGTCACGACCAACCTCGAGCATAACTCGGTAATCAGACCGATCAATCATCTGGTTCGCGATCACGCTGTCGAAGTTACCTATGTCCCATTTGATTCCAACGGTTTTGTCAATCCGGATGATATAAAGGCGGCGTTTAAGAAAAACACGAAACTTGTCGTGGTCAATCATGGCTCCAATGTTCTGGGTACGGTTCAGCCTCTCAAGGAAATCGGCAGAGTTTGCAGGGAGGCCGATATCCTGCTTGCGGCCGATACCTCGCAGACTGCCGGTGTCGTCCCGATCAACATGAAAGAGATGAGTGTCGATGTCATCGCGTTCACCGGCCACAAGGCGCTCATGGGATGTACCGGTATCGGTGGTTTGTGCGTGCGCAAAGATGTCGACATACGCCAGACCCGGGCCGGCGGCACGGGAGTCGACTCAATCAATCCTTATCATTTGGAGCGATACCCTTATCGGATGGAGTATGGCACCCCCAATATGGTCGGTATCGCAGCCCTCTGGGCCGGGCAGGACTGGATCGAGCACGCCGGACTTGATAATATCCATGGCCAGGAGATGCGCCTGGCCCGTAAACTGGTGAATGGTTTCAAGGAGATCGAGGGTGTCAGGATCTACTGCTGCGATAATCTTGAGAATCATCTTTCAACCGTCGCCATGAATATCGAGGGGATGGACGCGGCCAATGTCGGCACCTGGCTCGATGTCGATTACAATGTCGCCACCAGAACCGGCCTGCATTGCGCGCCGCTGGTGCATAAGCAGATCGGCACCGCCGAGCTCAAGGGCGCGGTGCGATTCTCGGTTGGTCCGTTCAACACCGACCAGCATATCGACCACGCGGTCAACGCCGTGGCCGAGATAGCCTCATGGGTTCAAGAGCAACAGGCGAAAGTGTGATTTCGTCAGGTAGTCGGAGTCAATATGAACGTTATCTTTACTCCTAATATTGGCTATTCGGCTTCAGAAGTGCTCATGGAGCCGGTGATATGCCTGCCCGATACTCGCTGCGCGCGCTAATATTTTTTTAAGCGGCGTCAGGT
>MEWP01000148.1 GCA_001775395.1 candidate division Zixibacteria bacterium RBG_16_53_22
AAAATGAGTACAGCGATGCCGATTCATAGGGTGTAGGATTATGATCAAGAGCCTGTTTCCCAAAACCAAGAGAACGCTTCTGGCCCTGATGTTCCTCCATCCGGACCAGCGGTATTATATCCGCCAGATCGAGAAGCTGACCGGGGTCAGCCAGGGTGCGCTTCAGCGGGAGCTGAAGAATCTGGTGGGTATCGGGATCTTGCGCGCCGAAAAAGCGGGCCATCAGACCTTTTATTCGGTCAACGCCGCCAACCCCATTTATGCTGAACTCTACGGAATAATGTTCAAAACATACGCGGTTGAAGAAGTCCTGGTTGGGGCATTGAAGCCCCACATGAACAAGATAGCCGCCGCTTTCGTTTTTGGCTCGATGGCGCGGGGCACCGAAGCAGCCCAAAGCGATATCGACCTGTTCGTCGTCGGCGCCATTTCCTTTGGGGATATATCTGCTGCCATATCGGCGCCTGAGGAGAGACTCGGCCGCGAGGTGAACATCTACTCTCTCACGCCAGAAGAGTTTGCAGATAAGATTAGATCGAAGAACCATTTTGTTGATAGTGTGTTGAAAGCGGAAAAACTATTTTTGATAGGGTCGGAAGATGACATTGAAAGAATGGCAGAAGAACAAATGGTTGAAAAAAGAACCATCCAGCGCAAAAGAGATAGCCGATCTGTTCGCTTTAGCCGAGCGAAACCTAAATGACGCTTCGATTGAGCTAATTAGCCTTGATGCCCAGCTGCAATTTGCATTCAATGCCGCTTTGGCCTGCGCTACCATCGCCCTGAGGGCCTCCGGCTATCGCATTCCTACAACCGAGGGCCATCATGAGAAGACAGTCAATTCCCTGAGATTTACCTTGGGTTCGGACTCAAACTTGATAAATAAGTTAAATGGCTTTCGAAAAAAGCGAAGTAAAGTAGCTTACGATGCCGTCGGCATAACCTCGCGGTCCGAAGTCGACAGTCTGTTAGAAATGGCCTTTAACCTCAGAGGCCAGGTAGAAGATTGGCTTAGCCAAAACCATCCAGATTTATATAAATAGCGCCTGAAAGGCACGGCCGCGCACTTCGGCAGGGGTAAACATGCCGTGCCGTTTTCATTCCTTCCCCTTCCCCTTCAACCCTGCTATCTGTTCCTGCAGCTTCTTGAATCCCTCGGCATCCCAGTTGGGCATGTCGGCGGCGCGAAGTTTCTCCTCGGCGCGGACCAGGAACGCCAGCGCCGAATCAGGCTCTGAGCGTAGAATCGCAATCTCGCCCAGCTCCTTGAACACCCACCCCTGGAATTCATCGTCTCCCAGCGTCTCGAATTTTGCCAGCAGGTCCGGCGTAATCCATTGCGCGGCGCTGTCAACCTGGCCGTTCAGACGGTAGGCGTGGCCCAGCGCCCAATCGGCCATAAGCTTGCTTTTCTCATCGCTGTATTTGTAGTGGTATTCGCGGGCCTTGATATAAGCCTCGACAGATTCCTTGTATTTCCCCGTAGATTCGTATGTCCAGCCCAGATTATTCCATAGCGGCCCCAGCCAGCGCGTGACATTACCGGCCTCAGCCTCCTTGATTCCCTTAAGCCCCCACTCGACCTGCTCCTCCGGTCCCCCGACAATGGCTACCATGTGGGCGGCATCGATAGCCCGCTCATAAAGCTTGTTATCACTGCAATATTGATACATCTCCTTGAAAGTGCTGGAGGCCTTTTCAAGCTGGTTATCCTTCCACTCGAACCGTCCCCGCACGCCAAGATACCGCGACCATCCCAATGGCTCACCCTTACGGGCGTATAGGGCGGCCTTATCTAACCAGGCGCGTCCCGGCTCCTTGTTATCGACAGTCAGGTATGTGCGGGCGATCATGGCATAAGCCTCGATGAGCTCGGAATTGTCGCCCGCGGCTTGGGCGTTGTCGGCAGCCTGCATGTAAAGGTCGCGCGCCTGGTCGTACTGACGGCTGTTGAAGAGCGAATCGGCCTGGGAAATGAGCGATGATGCTGACATGCGAGCCTCCATCGAGGGTGTTTCCTGGGAAACACTGGTCAAAGAGAACATGAAAACAAGAGCCAAGGCGTCTATTGCCGGAAGAACGCGGATATATATTTTCAAAATCAACCTCCCCTTAAGAAAACGGTTTCAGCCTATAAACTTATATTGTCTATATCGAGTTCGAATAAAATCGATTTTTTATGTATAAGCGACCTAAACCCATTCCTCTACGCGCCACCCTTTTACTTTGGCCAGAGACAGTAATTTGCGCCTGCCGTTAACAACGACAGGATTACGAACCCTGGATAACAGGAATCGGTCAGTCCAATGGTCGGCGTAAAACGTAATGGCAGGCCAATCGATTTGTACATGCTTTTCCCCCCTCGGGGGAGAAGCATGCCACCCGGTCGTAGGGGCATGGCATGCCATGCCCGAATTACGAATAATCATTTCCAGCGCATCAACCTTGCCCTGGCCCATTGGGAATGGCCCCAGCGTGCGGCCGGTGAATTTGCCATCCCTGATCTCCATGACGCTGCCATAAAATTCGGCCACGTCAAGATGCCTGGCGAAATTGGCCAGGAGGAAATCGGGCATGCCGGAGAAGAGGATCAGGCGCGCGCCGGCTTTGAGGTGTTGATTGATCCGCTCAATTGCGGCTTCGGAGATACGAGCGGCGGCGACCTCATTGAAGAACCGGAGTCCGATTTCGGACATGCTGTCGACAGAGTGACCCCGCAGGTACCCTTTGTTGGCCTTGATTATGAAATAACGTCCCTTGGGAATTAGTGCGATTGCGCGGATAATGAAATTGACAAAACTTCGCAAGCCGAGCACGCGATTTTTCACCAGGTACCGCACAAAGAGGCGCTCGCACGAGGTGCCGGGCAGAATAGTGCCGTCGACATCGAATATAATCAATCTTCCACCCTGGCAGGGTATTCTTTTGCCAACAGCAGATGGCGCGATTCCCAGAGCACCGGTATGCCGCGTAGCACGCACATGACCACTGTTATATAGACCAGCACCATGCCGATGTTATAGATTATCCGCATACTGAGGTTGGGCAGGTGAAGAACCTCACTGGCGATTGCCGCCTGAAGCGAAAGGTAGATTCCCAGCCAGATGAAGACAATCGCCTTGGAGACACCGTAAACCGCCCGCGAGAAGCGGCTGGCGCACAAAAAGACGGCTATCTTGGAGCGCAAGTGGGTCTTCCTGCCGAATGGGGTCTGGCCCTTGGCGAAAGCCACGGTGCGGATCAGGTCGGTTAAGAATCCGCGGGTGACCACGATGATCGGCACCCAGAAACTGAACAGGCCCAGCCAGGCGAAAAAGATCCAGTAGGCGTTTTCCACGATCCGGTCGCCGGCGATATCGAGCAGGGCCCCGAAATCGGAGGCGGTGCCAAGCTTGCGCGCCACGTACCCATCGAGGGAATCCAGGTATATGATGATGGCGGTCAGGACCGTGGCCGAGACCTTGAAATAGAACCCGGCCGTGAACATCCACATGGCCACAAAGATCAGGACGATCCGTCCCAGAGTAATGATGTTGGCGCTCATAAAATCAGCTTTCGATTTATCATATGCCTAAAGAGATATAAGAAAGAGACCAGGATAGGTCAATCGATAATAATCATCCAGGGAATACTTACACTAGAGATAATATGGGGACTTCAGAAGATGTTGCGGGCAGCGAATAGAGTGAATTCGCTGCTCGTTGCGCAAGGGACTCAAGTAAAGCGTTTCGTGCAGCCCCTCATGATGCCGGCCAATCGGGTTTTCGTCCCGAGCGATGATGGCATCCCGAATTTTTCAGCGGCCGTGATAGAATAAACCATCATCGACATTCACGGAAATTGTTACGTCTTCTGAAGCCCCTAATTAATTCGTGATAATCTAATGAATAGATGATATAAATATCGCAATAATATATAAATAAAAAACGCCCGCCACATTTCATGGCGGGCGCAGGAGTTACGTTTTTGCCTGATGTTACTTCAATTGGCCTCGAATTTCGCCGCCCGGATAGGCATCGGTGTGAACGTTGACATAGAGATTGCCGGCCTCCAGCTGGGTCAGCAGGTCGGCAAGTGTCTGGCCGGCCATCGGGCCGATCAAATCGGCGGCTGTGATTGTCCCCTCTGCCAGGACGCCGTTGAAAGGACCCTGTATGGTCGGACCGCCAAAAAGAAATACTATCACGGGGCCATTGACACCCGCCGCGCTGAGGTGAATATGAGAGGCGCGTACATTTTCGATGTTGGCCACAAGCAATCTATAATCGATAGACATGCCGTCGCTGTTGACATTGAATGTGACCTGCCCCTGGGCTCTGGTCGCCACGGGCGGCACCTCATTGCCTCCGGAAAGGTGAGCGCCGAAGTTTTTCAGATTGCCCGCCGCGGCCAAACCGAAAGCCACGACCAGGGCCAGACCGGAGAAAATGACAAATCGTCTCATGCGTTAACCCCCTTTTGGTTTTGATGATGAAAAGCGAATTATTAACCGATAGATTGTATGATAATTCAAAGCACCTAATATAAAATAACAAAAGCCTTAACCCGTGGGTTCCTTGATGGCGATATTCTCCATGTTGAACCACATTGACGACAGCTTCACAGAGTCTAACTACCATTTTCGGCCCTCCAAATTTATCGGCGGCCATGGCAGAAGAAAAAATCGTCGGCATCCGTCGGGCGCCGTTACATCTTCTGAAGTCCTATATCGCTCATTACAAATTTCCTAAGTGGGGCAACTCAGATAATTAGCCCCATAGTGATAATAATAAAAAACGCCCCGGCGAAATAAATGCCGGGGCGAATTGCCGGGACTTGTAAACCGCGCTTCGGATAGTTACCCCGACAACTTATCCAAGACCTCCCGGGCGTGTTCATCCGGTTTGACCTTTTCAAATACGTGAATGATATCGCCGTTGCCGTCTATCAGAAACGTCGTGCGGGCGATACCCCAGTATTTCTTGCCGTAATTTTGCTTCTCCACCCAGACCCCATAGGCCTGGACAACCTTTTTGTCGGTATCCGAAAGGAGCGTAAACGGCAGGTCATATTTCTGCCGAAACCCGGCATGCGATTTTTCGTCGTCGATCGAAACGCCGAGCACCACCACGCCGGCCCGCTTGAAATCGGCGAAACTGTCGCGGAAACTGCAGGCCTCCTTGGTGCAGCCGGCCGTGTCATCCTTGGGGTAAAAATAAAGGACGACCGGTTTGCCTCTGTATTCCGAGAGCCGATGCATGTTGCCGTCCTGATCCGGCATCTTGAATTCCGGGGCCTTTGCGCCCACCTCTACCATTATTCCTCCTGGATTATCGATTCCATTCAACTGGCGACTTCTATAAACTTGTTATGGTTAACATTAGTTTCAATACATGGACTGTGAATGTGATGAAGGCGCTTTGCCGCATCGGCGTCTCGGGAACCGCAACTCTCGAAACACCGCATAATAATCGCCGATACGGTCTTTCGAATCTATTTCGCCGGAGCCAGGTAATCCGATATCCCCTTCTTGAAAGGGACCGGGTCGCGCTGCACAAAATCGTAGTAGGAGACGTCCACCGTGTAATTCCCCTTGACCAGCATGTCTATCTGCTCCGGAGAGATCGGGTATTGCGGCAAACGCATGAGAACCGATGATACGCCCTTGAGGAGACCTACCGGCATATGAACCTTGCGCACCGGTGTAATCCCGATCACCTCACCGATTACATCGAGCATACGGTCGAAAGTCATTATCTCCAGCCCGCCGAATTCGAAGGTGCGGCCACGGGCACGCTGGTCGGTGAGCGCCCTGATAAATCCGGCGCAAACATCGCTGATGTGCACCGGCTGAAGCTTGTATTGGCCATCGCCGACCACCCCGATAACCGGCAATCTGCGTATCAGGGAATTGAAGAGGGTCACGACATGATCCCCCGGGCCAAAGATTAGCGATGGCCTGAATATGGTCCAGTGCAGGCCCGATTCCCGAACGTATCGCTCACCATCGTATTTGGTTCGCATGTAGCCGCTCTCGGCATCGGGCTTGACACCCAAAGCTGACATCTGAAGAAAATGCGGAATGCCGGCTCTCCTGGCGAAATCGACCAGGCTCCTGGTTACCTCGAAATGCGCCTTATGAAACGTAATGCCCCTGGATGGAAACTCCCTTATGATTCCGACCAGGTTGATGATGGCATCGGCATTGAAATTGCCGCCCACGATTTCCTGCCGGGGATCGATGTTGACAACCTCGATAATTTCATCCTGGGGAGTTGGCGCTTTCGAGCCGGGCCGGCGGGCCAGGATAATCTTGTGGCCGGCATCGGCCAGCGCGCGCGTCAGATGCTTGCCGACAAATCCGGTTCCGCCCGCAATCAGCACGATCATCGTATCATCTCTCCAATCCGAGTCTTGTCATAGGCCGCAAGGTATCAACGATCATGAAATATATCATGGCGAAGTTAAATATGGCAATCGGGTTCAATAGCTTCAGGTGTAATCGACAATCCCGCTTTTGCGGGCAAGCCCTTCAGTCCCCGTATTTGGTTTGAAAGTGCCTCAGATTACATCCACCCTGAAGTCCTTATCGTCCCAACACCCCTTTGATATCCAATAAAACGCAAATCTAATTGGAGCGCGTTGCTCGGGGTTTACCCCTGCCGAGGCCGTTAGGCCGAGTGCGGGGCCGATCGGGATATCGACAAATTCCATGCCAACCGCTGTGGCCTCGGACTTGAATTCACGCGAGTTCTGCCATTCGTCGCCTGTCCAGCGGAGAATGAAAGGGGCCGGATATTCCACCCGCAAGGTATATCCCCGCCTGACCGCGCGAGGCTGGCGATTGGGTTTCCAGATTTCCATGAGGCGACAGGCGCTTTCGGGGCCCAGATAGTGCTCCGCCACCGCCGGAATCAGGTCGAAAACCCTGCCGTCGTAAACTGAGCGAAGGAGCTTGATATATTCGGCGTGGGCCCACATCAGAGGCATGGCGGCGCCGGTCGGTCCCCCAAGGTACATGTGTCTGGCATCGGGCTCGTCCCAAACCTGCTCGGGAAGCATGTCTGTTGTGGACGAGAAACCCTCGAGTGCCTTGATGTAGGGCTTGACATCGCAACCGGCGGCGAGTTCATAGTGGGCCCGCTCGCCAGTCAAAAGCGGCCAGGCGCGTCCCCGCCCCCAACCCTCATACGGGCCGCCATCCGCTCTCTGGCCATAACCGTCGTGGTTATAGCGGCGCCAGCATGGGCCAAAAGGTGTGTCGACCTTCAGCACGGAGTCTATGACGCGAAGAGAGTCGACTATGATCGGGTCATTGGCGGGACGGATTCCGTATCTGACCAGCTCCAAAAATCCGGCATCGACAATTTCTTTGGCCGGAAAAAGCCATTGCGACCCCGGTGGCGCATTGGCGACAGCAAGCATACCGTGATTGGGGTCCTCATCCGGATGAGGGTCATTGATATCTACCGGGTGAATCCTGATATAGTGCTGCCTGATACTCGGAACCAGAGTCCCATCCGTGGTGACAGTCCAGCTTTCGATATGGCAAGCCAGGAAATCGGCATATTCCTGGAGATATGTTGCGGTTGCCATATCGCCTTTGAGCCTGGCGAACGAGGCCGCGCATGTCAGGGCGGCGACATTGGAAGCCAGCGTTGACGGAGAATAGCCGCTGGCCTCCTCCCAGCGTTCTTGCTGGGTGGCCGGGCCGTTTCGAATCAGGTAGCCGGCTGCTTTCATGACCATGGCATAAGGGTCGAATCCGCGAAGGGCGCCCTCCGAATGAAGGCGCCAGGCCAACATTATCGGAAAAGCCACCTCGTCGAGCTGTATGCCTCTCCAATATGGGGTCCCCTCGATCCAGAAATTTTGGGGAAAACCGCCATCATCGAATTGGCTTACCGCCAGGTAGATAAGGGCTCTTATTGGTGTTTCCTTATTCCCGGCGGCCAAAAGGCCGGTGGCGGAATTCACCATGTCGCGTGTCCATACAAGGTGGTAACCTCCCTGGTCCTCGTCGCCCTTCGATTCTCCCCAGGGAATGGAAAGGGAGGCGATGAAGGCGCCCGGAAACGTCTTATCCTCATGGGAGAGCAGAAGGCTGTAACTGCCATGATAGAGCTTGCCGCCGTCGCCGGAATTGCGGTCGAGCGACAAGAGACGGCTGTAAGGCCTCTCCCATTGTTCATCGAACCTCTTGCGGTGATTTTCGAACGGCATGTCAAGCGACTGAAAGAGGGTCGTGACAGCGTTGTGCAGGCTGTCTCCTATGGCCAGGCCGACTGTGAATTCGCGGGCCCCATTTAAGTTGAGCTCACCCGTCAAGGCGATATTGCCATCGATGGCCTTGTCATAATCCCAATCCATGACAAAGTTCTTGTTCAGGTCGGTCCAGCCGTCGCTATAACCGACATATCCGCACGAGAGTCGCGAGAACGGCAGATTGGCGGCCAAAGCCATCCAGCGGCCGCCTTTTTCGGCAGTCAGAATCTCGCGGCCGGCGAAATTGACCACATAGCCGTTATTTCCCAAGCCGCCCACCTCGAGGTGAGGCGCGCAGAGCAGATAGAAATTGAGAGTCGAGAGAAATTTCTCGTCACCTGTAATTCTGGTGCGCTGCAATACGCAAGGCTGATGGGGATTGGTGATTATCTCCTTAATGATCGAATAGCGGCCGTCCGGGTCGCTGTTCATTATGCGGTAGCCGAGGACATTGGGAGAGAGGCGGTCGGTATCCGTTATCAGGTGGCGCTTCTCCTCGTGGAAAAAAGTCTTGCCGTCGGATATCAGGAATTGCAGGTCGCGCACCTGCGGCCGGTCGACAGTCGGATAATAGACCTCGGTGATAATCCCATTCCACAGCGTGAACCATATTCTGCTGGCCGCCGAATAGGCGGTCCCCACGCCCGCCTTGTCGCCGTGGGTCCAGCGCGGCTCGATACCGGGCCACCCGAATGCGCGACGGTCTCCGCGAATCTTCGCCATGCATCACTCCTTGCTATTGTACCGGCTATAAATACAATAGGTTATTGACGGTCAAGGGGAATCGACCGTCGCCGACTCTATTCATCCGATATTTGCCGCTTATATTGTTCGCGGATTATTTGGCCGAGGGGTCGTTTTGATAGATGCCGAAAATATTCCCCTCGGTATCTTTGAAATATGCCACCCAGCCGGCACCGAGAATCGGCGACTTCGGCACAATCTGGGTTCCGCCACCCCTGGTGATCTTGACACTGTAATCGTCGACCGATGGAACATCGATGATGTTCGTAGTCGGGGGAAACATCTCGGTCCGACGCATCATGCCGCCGTTGATGCCGGGTTCGTTCTTGTCGCCGGTGGTGACCATCCAGTATTCCTGGTCGCCACCGCCCCAACTTTCGAATTTCCAGTCGAAAACCATGGTGTAGAAATTTGAAGCTCTCTTTGGGTCATCAACGCTGATCTCAAAATGCACTATGCGCGGCATATAATACCTCCATCTGCTTGGAATGCGAAAAAAACTCTATATGCGTTTATTCTAAAATACCGTCTGCCGGCAGAAAGAACAACCGTGATAATCGGCGATTCCGAATGCCGCTCAAAATTTCACATGCCACTTTTCGGCAAATTGCTGCGGGGCCTGGCGCCCCACGAGGTATTCTGCCAGCCGCAGCGCGAATTCCAGCGCCGCCCCCGGACCCATGCCGGTGATTATATTGCCATCGGACGCGACCGCCGAGTCGGTGATAATAGCCCCGCCCGAGGCCAACTTCTCGTTGAAAACCGGATCGCCCGTGGCGTTCTTGCCATGAAGAATACCGGCGCCCTCGGCCAGCACGTGGCTTGGCGACGCACATATCGCCCCTACGAGCCTGTTGGTCCGGTTATATTTTCTTACAAGCTCAATTACAATCGGATTAGCGGCCAGGTTGACAGCGTTTCTCTTGCCGCCGGGGAAGACGATGCCGTCAAATTCACCCTTGATTTCGTCAATCGATAAATGCGGTAATATGGCCGTTCCATAGGCGGCCCTGACCGGCCCCTTCTCCAGGCCCACGACAGTCACCTCGACACCGCAGCGGGTGAGAACATCGATAACCGCCACGCCCTCCATGTCCTCAAAGCCGTCCGATAAAATGATAATAATTTTCTTTTTCATCCGATGCCATTAACATTCCGCAAAATGAAAGAGTTCCGTCGATGACCGGTCTGAGGGAGTGTGATTTTTCGGGCCTGATGTACAACGCGGCGAGAAACAGAGAAAAAAGGGAGCCGAACATAACGGCTCCCTTAATCGCAAATTCGTCCGGAATCTGTTTGACCGGCACGGTTTTCGCCGACGACGGATATCCGCCGGCCCGTCTGACACAAGGGAATCAGGCTCAGAGGTTAATGATCTTCTTGAATGATAGAAGGCCGTTTACGGTATCTTTCATATTTGTCGGGGTGCCGACTACAAGCTTCTCCATGCGGCCGTAATACTCAAGGCAGGTACAGCATGATAGTACTTCCGAGCCTTCGGCCTGGAATTTTTCCATGACATTGTTGAGACGCGAACCGGTCGTTGTCAGAAAAACCGCCGTGCCCATGCAGATAATTCTGGCCGGTATTTCGCCCGACTCCAAGAGCATCTGCAGGAATTTCTCCATCATGGTTTCGCCAAGGTCCATCTCCCCATCGGCCAGAACGGACGATTTCAAAACCAACAATAGCTCCTTATTCACCGACATGATCACCCTTGTGATATCGTTAAGAATTCCCTTCGAACAATGTATGGGTCGGGCAGGCCCGACGCAAGAAATTATCGATGCGGGCCGTTAACCGTGTCCCCGAAGCATTCTTGCAGGCAAGTATATTATGGCCTTCAAGAAAGCCAGCGCCCCACCGACAGCAATGCCGATCAGTCTGAATGGCAACAGCAAGAGCCAAACTATAGGATAAAGGATAAGGGCCAATATCGCCAGCGGCCAACAGATGACCAAAAGCAATATCCAGAGCAGAAATGCAATCATGGCAACTCCAGAAAAATTCACTTTCGCAGGGTGATCGTCACAGGCGGCATGCCTGTGCGACCCCTGTTCTGGTTATACCCCTGGCGCCCCGCAATATTCAAATGCCGCCGAATTTGCCCGTGGCGATCGACCTGAAACTCTATGTCCTCGATCCACCCGGTTTTGCCTGTTGAGCCGGCGGGCATGTCGGGCAAAAGAGCAGTGCCGGCTGCAATCCTTTCAAATAGGCGACAAAGTACGTTATATCGATCCCGTTGAAGGAGCAGCTGCCGTTGACATCGCCGGCAGCGTAGAAAGGACTGTTCTGCGGGCAAGGGCCTACAGGAGTGCCGCAGTCGGCCGGAGGGGCATTTCCTCCCTTCAAAAATGAAACACCGTAAGTCACGTCAATGCCGTTGGGGCCGCCGACGCCGTTGATATCACCTGGAATATAAACACACCCGGACGGCGTTTGATGAATAGTAAATTCGAAAATCTGGTTGCAGAATCTATCCGGGGCATGCCCGTTAAATGCTGCAACCTTCCAGTAATATGTATTGTTCAACAAGCACGCGGGGCAAGCCCAGGCGGTATCAGATATGGTATCTGAAACCGGAAAAGGATTGGAGAAATCCGACATGGAATCGACAAAAACCTGATAACTCACTGGGTAACCGGGTGTTGGGTCGGTGCTGGACGACCATATAAAATATGGGGAGCAGGAATCAAGCTCAGCGCCGTCCGGAGGTGATAATAAGTCGAATGCCGTCAGCGGAAGAATGGTCGGTCCGAATGTGCCGTCGGCATTGATGTTTTGCAGATATATGTCACCGTCGGGGTCAACTCGCTTGTCTTGCCAGGCGGCTATCGCCTGCCCGGCGACAGTGGCACAAGCGGAGTGATACCCTTTGTCGCTCAGGGTGCTGGCCATAGTCACCGGCGATGGGTCCCAGACATGCGATCCCAGCCCATCCACTCTTATCGCCATCAGGTAATCCATGACGAAATTACCCGGCGGATTTTCGAGGTAGGTGACGACCGCGTCGTTTTCCACGCGGTTGGCGCGGACAAGCATCTTAGGTTCCTCCGTCAAGGGGACAAATGCGATACCGCCGTTTCCCCATTGCCGCACACCCGCCGAATTGAATTTTTGACCGTAGAGCCCGGACATGGTCTGATCGGAATTCGTATTTTCATAGAAAAGCGTCAGGTCGCCGGTCGATGGAATCGGGACGCACGCCGGGCTCATCTGCAAATGGCCGGCAGTGGTGGAGACCACTACTCCATTGGCAGTCCAGGCCATGGAGCCGGCGCTAAGAATGTGCTGGGCGAAGGCGTGAAGGACGGTGCTCCTGGAATCATACCAGAAGGAGTAAGCCCCTCCGGCGCCATCGGATTCAATATCGGGGCGCATCTGAGGTCCGAAACCGCCGGCATTCTGGACCACGACACCGTTCGACCCCGGCCATATCATAATCCCGGCGCTATCGAATTTCTGGGCATAAAGGTGCTTGGGATTGTAATAATTGGGTCCCTGAGCGACAAGCATCTGGAGGATGAAGCCGTCGCTTTCGACCGCTGCCAGGCTGGGGATCGATAAGGCATACGTCGCGCTCATGGTGATCATAGGCCATAGTTCCAGACCATCAGGACTATATTTGCAGACATAGATGTTGGTATCATCTTGCCAGGTGATCACGATATTGCCGGTCGAGGTGACAATTGCGCGAGGGGTGTAATCTGCAGCCCCATTGTCGCAGACCGTCACGCCATTCGCTCCCCAAACGAACGTGCCGGTCGGGCTGATACGATAGGCATAGATATCCCAGTCGCCCCCGGCGCGAAGATCGTTGATCGCGATTATGGCGTGGTCGGCGCTGTCGACCGCCAGATCGTAATCGGTCAGCCAGGTGTCTTGGGCATGATTGCTGATCAGGAGACCGTCGTCGGCCCACTGTGCGATTCCGGTGGCATCATACCTTTGCAAGTAGAACCAGTACATTCCGGCGGTGTTATTCCACCACGACACATAGCAGCCGCCATCCGACATGGGAGCGATCTTGGAAATCGTCTCCTCACCCGACATGTTCGAGACGATCAGGTTTTGCGCGGGATCCGAGGGCCATTGGGCCAGCGGGGCATTGATTACTGCCAGGAGCAGAACCAGGATAGCTGATTTTGGCAGGACTTTCGACATACGACCTCCATTGGCAAACGCGAAAATTTAACACATGCACATAAGCTGCTACAAGGACGGCGATTGACGGGCTTTGATGAATAAATCAGTAGAAGCCTTTCGAAGCTAAATTCCTATTGCATTATTAATTATACTCTACTTTCATTTTTAGGCAAGTTAAAACTTGCCGCATGCCGGCCAGCCGCGATTTTTCTGTTGTTTTTTGTAGATTATCTTGTAAAATATAACATATAAAGATGAGCCGGTATTGGTGGGGATGATTTCCTGCCGATCATTTAAGTCGCCTATTACAATTTTGGTAACTGTACGATAAACCTTTAAAGTGGAGGCGGCTATGCGGTTTAAGCTGGTCCTGATCATATTTGGCTTGCTGGGGCTTGCTTCATCGGCGTCTGCGCAAAATCCATGCGATTTTCCCTATCCTGACAGTTGTCAATTTCCCGATACATGTTGTGCCATCGCCCCGGAGGATTGCCCCTGGGATGTCGATGATATAGATGTCCTCTACTTGATCAGTTGGATGAGGGGAGGAGCCCCGCCGCTTTTCTTCAGCATGTATGATGTCAATTGCAATTGCCGAATAAATGGCGCCGATATCGTTTATATGGTGCATTACCTGTCTGGCCGGGGGGCGCCGCCAATCTGCTGCTTCTATCAATGCCGAGAGCACCTGCGCACAGCGCTCCTCGGCAATCGAGTCTGGAACGATGCCGATAGCGATGGCGTCCAGGATTCCGGCGAAACCGGCCTGCCGGGCGTAACTGTGAACCTTTATGACTGCGAAAATCCGCCGGAAATATTCGATTCGGCGATCACCGACCCGGACGGCTTTTTCCTTTTCGACAGCCTCGCCGCCTGGAATTATCGCCTGCGATTTTCCCTGCCGTCAGGTTTTCAATTCAGCCCTGCCAACCAGGGGGGTAACGATAGCCTCGATAGCGACGTATTCCCATCAAGCGGCTTTACAAATTGTATCACCGTCTCGGAGGGTGAGATTGACCTGACATGGGACGCCGGTATGTATTTGACGGAGGAGCCGCCCGATTCGGGCTGTACTCGAAGCAAGGGTTACTGGAAAAACCACGCCGGTTTCGGCCCGCAAGAGGACCTCGTGACGCAATACCTTCCGATCTGGCTGGGTGACCCCGGTGATACCACTGAATCCATCTTAGTCAACACAGCCCAAATAGCATATGACATCCTGGCCCAGAACGTTTACGGGGAGCCCTCCAACGGCATTACCAAGCTCTATGCCCAGCTTCTGGCGGCCAAGCTTAACATAGCCGCCGGAGCAAACGATGATGACGTTGAGGATGTCATTGCCGACGTTGATGAGTTCCTATCCATATATTCATGGGAGAATTGGGACAGCCTTACAGGCGAGCAACGGCAGGAGATTTCCGGCTGGAAGAATACCTTGGAATTGTACAGTGAGGGGGAAATAGGCCCCGGCCGATGCGAGGACGGGGAAACGATATTAAAATAAACGAGACTCTGGATCTGACACCAACGCAGATGTAAAGCAGTTATATTGGAATTTGAAATAGGGGCGTATAAGCGATACGCCCCTGCTGACTTGCTTTCCGGATATTCTGGTTAAAACGGACCGAGATAAAATCGATAATGCTCCAACGGCGTTAGTTAATGCCCCGCCGTATCCTCGATCTCTATCCTGATCTGGCGCAAGCTGTCCGCCCCGGATCTTTCAATAGTAATATTAGCATCGGGATGGCCCTGCTCTGCCAGCCTGGCCTTGACCTCGGCCTTTATCTGCTCATCAGTCTTGCCGCGGCTGTCAACTTCGATTGTCGACTGCAGGCTGGCCGAACTATTTCCCTTTTCATTAATCTCGAGCCTGATCTGCCGTTCGCCGCTGGAATCCGTTTTCACGAAAATGAACGCCGGCGATAGGCCTTGCGCCGCCAGCTTCGATTCGATCTCGGCCCTGATTTGGTCATCGGTCTTTCCCTTGCCATCGACCTCTATCTTAATTATTCGTTCGCGGGCTTGAGCGTAGAGGCTGGCTGATATGGTCTCTATGATCGGGTTGATTTGCGCTTCCGATTCAATTCCACTCAAAGCGGCTATGGCGGCAACAACGGCCCTGGCCGCTGCGCGATTCGGCAAATTCGAGATCAAGTAGGTAAAGCCGCCGTTGGACGCCGCTACTTCCACTTCGGCTTTCTCCTGGCCCACAGCGTCAAGCCCCTTCTGTAGTGCCTCGCCGGGGATTTCCGCCGGTAATCCGGCGACGCTGACGCTATATCCAACCGTCCTCTGGTACGGGAACGGCACAGCCACAAATAATATCAATGCTATAACACCCAGCCCGATACCCAGTGTCAGGCGCCTGTGCGCTGATAATATCTCTTTCATTACTGCCATGATAGATATCTCCTTTTGATTTTGGCGCATTGCCATTCTGGCCCGGACGATCGAGAGCGGTGTCGAATCGGGTAATCGCTCATTGCGAGCAGCCTCAAAGGCGCTGTCGAGGCGCTTCTGCGCCCCGGAGAGCTCCGCGCATGACCGGCAGGTCATGACGTGCTGATTCGACTCGTCGTCGAGCGGTTCGTTGTTTTCGAGGCTAAGCCTCGCTTTGCGGCAATGCATACCTGGTTCCGTCCTTTTGAATTTCTCTCTGTTTTTCGGGGAGATGTCTGAGGACCTCCCGGCGCATCTTGTCGCGTGCCCGTGACAGGCGCGATTTTATCGTGCCCTCCGGTTTCCTTTGCAGGGTGGCCAATTCGCCGATACTCCAGCCCTCAAGCTCGAATAGCGTTACCAGCGCCCGTTCATCCGGCGATAGCGGCCGCATGGCGACCCGAATCCAGCGCCGCGCAGAGTAAAGCTCCGACGGGTCATCGGCGGCCAGGTTCTCGGTTATTTCCGTTGTCAAATCAACACGCCTCTTTATCCACGCGGATCGTCGCCAACCGGCGAATGTATTGATGATAATCCGGTACAGCCACGGCTTGAAAGCCACCCTGTCGCGCAGCCTGCTGAATTTCCGCATGGCCGCCAGAAGCGCATCCTGGTAGAGGTCGTCGCCATCGGGAAGGCTTCCTGCCAGTTTCCGGCAGAAGGCCTCGGCCCGGGGGTGTTCGACCTCAAGCAGTTTCCAGAAGAGATCTCTGTCTTGTTCCACCATATATAAGATGCTCAGGATATAGAAAAGGTTGCATGGGAATTGCCGGCAAAAATATCAGTAGCCGCCATGGAAGGTGGGCGGGCCGCGGCATCCCCTTTGGGGATGGGAAACTCGCGGCATATCCGGCCATTGTCCTGCGGATGGCAGAGGTGCAAAAGGGCGTCGGCGTGCTTATCAGGCGAGTTTCTGCCGGTCCTCGCGGACCGGCTGCGGCCAGCCCCGCCTATGCTTACCCAAAATTCGTGCTGCCAGCTGATACCTCCCGAAAAAAAGACTAACTATGTCGGCACCAGACACTCCGCCGGCACCCACCCATATTCACCTCGGCTATTACTCACCCACATCCAGCCGCTTTCGACTACGTCACCCTCGACGGTTTCGCCGAGAACGACCATCAGTTCAGCCGTGCTGTAATCGCGTAGAAGACGGCAGGTATCTCCTTCAATAGCCACCCATGATTCCGGCGCCCAGCCGGCCTTGCCATCAGGGGAGATGCACCAGATCCAGCCGGCCCATTTGGACTGCCGGCGCTCGAAAACGAGCCGGTCGCCTGTCCGAGCAGTCAGGATTTCCGAATAGGACGCCTTATGTGGTTTGATGACGCGATATCGCATTTAATTCTTACGCCAACAATTGAGGGGCGTTCGTAGGAACGCCCCTGCAAGCAGTCTTCAGAACCCTGTCGTCTCCGATCTCTGCCACATTACGATTTCGGCCTTGCCAAGAGTAGTTTCTCAAATTCATCCACAAGCTCGCCGAATATCTTGATCGTGTTGTCGAACGGCGCCGTGGTCGTCATGTCGACGCCGGCCTTCTTTAGAATATTTACAGGGTAATCCGAGGCCCCGGTCTTGATGAACTCCATATAGGCCGCCACGGCCTTCTTGTCGCCGTCCATGATCCTCTTCGAGAGCATCTGTGAGGCGGCGTAGCTGGTGGCGTACTGGTAGACATAGTATTGGCGGTAAAAGTGGTCGATTCTCAAGCCGCCCAGGTCGCGATCGGCGGGGATGAAGAAATCGGGGCCATAATATTTCTGGAAGATTTCGCGGTAGAACTTGCGAAGCGATTCCGCCGAGAGCGCCCCGCCCTGTTCGACCGTTTCATGTATCTTTTTCTCGAACTCGGAGAACCAGGCCTGGGTGTAGAATGTCCCGATTATCTGATCTATGTAGTAATTCAATAGATAGAGCTTTTCGTTCCGGTCCGTGGTGTGGTCGATCATATACTTTATCATGATCGCCTCGTTGCAGGTCGAGGCCACCTCGGCCGTGAAAAGCGAGTGTCCCGCGTAAATATAGGGTTCGTGCCGGTACGAGTAGTAATTGTGCATGAGATGCCCCATCTCGTGCCCCAGCGTGAAAACGTCGCTGAGAGTCCCCGTAAAGTTCAAAAGCATCACGGGATGTACCATGTACGTGCCCCAGGTGTAACCGCCGCTTCTTTTTCCCTGAGTCTCGTAAACGTCTATCCAATGCGCATCAAGCGACGTCTGCACGTTTTTCAGATATTCACTCCCCAGCGGCTTGAGGCCTTTCAACATGAATTCGCGGGCCTGGCCGTAAGTATATTCCTTCTTGACCTCCGGGACCAACGGCACGGATAAATCAAATCCGAATAGGGTGTCCACGCCGAGGTATTTCTTCCGCAGAGAAATATATTTATGCAGCGGCTCGAAATTGCCGTTCACGGCCTTGATCAAATTGTCGAATACGCTCTGGGGAATATTGTTGTCATCGAGTGATCGCTCCAGGCAGGTGTTGTATCCGCGGACCTTGGTGTAGAAAATATCTCCATTAACCGAGGATGAAAGGGTTGCCGCAAGCGTGTTCAGATGTTTCTTGTAAGTTTCGTTGTAAGCCTCGCTGGCGGCCCGGCGGACGTTGCGGTCCTGCGATTCGAGAATCTGGCCATATCGCCCCCTGGTCAGCTCGATATCGTTCCCGTTCTCATCCTTGACCGTGGGAAACTTGATATCGGCGTCATCGATCATGGTGAAGATCTTCTGCGGGCCGGCTGTCACCGGCGAGGCCAGCGCCAGAACCTCCTCGACCTCCTGCGAACGAATGTGCGCCTTGCGGCGGATAATATCCTCCAGATAGAATCGGTAAAGCGCCAGGCCTTTGTCGCTCTCCAAAAACGTGCGCAGGGTAGAGTCGGGAATCTCCAGTATCTCCGGCTCGACAAAGGCAGTAGCCTGGCTGATCTGAGAATAAAGCACGCGGGCCTTGTCGCTCATTTCCTGGTTGGCTCCCACGCGACTGTCCTCATCGGACTTGAGCGATGCGTAGACGTATAGCCGATGGGCCCTCATGCCGAGCGTGTCATTCAGCATCAGGCACTGGGCCAGGATATCCGGCGATTCGCCAAGCCTGGATTGAAACTGCTCAATCTCAAGGATACGAGTTTTAAGAGCATCAAATTCAACCTGCCAGGCATCATCCGATGAGAAGAAATCGGCCAGGTTCCATTTGTACATGTCATCGACCTGGTCACGGGTGGGGACTTCTTTTACCTGCGCGATGCCCCATGACGCCAACACGGCCAGCATCAAGAAGGCCGCGATCGATACGGTCAAGAATCTTCGCAAAGCCATTAATCAGACTCCTTGCTTAAAAGAGGCGTTAGGTTTTTCGTTTAATCGATCCTGATGGATCCGGGTGATATGCTAATCAGAATTACGACACGATGCAAGGCGTAGTTACACGATAATTTGACATTTTCGGCGAAACGGATATTGACGAGGGCCGCCACGATCAGTCCATACCGATAATTTCATTTCGTAACTAATACAACTTATTTGCCCGCCTTACGTAAATTCTCCTGGGAATCGCATCGGGCCGTGTGAGCATATGAAAATTACGCGGTCCACGTCTGCCGCAAAGGCAATTTGACGGGTGAGGCATCTAAATGCAGGGAGGAAATCGAATGAACAATATCGATCAGGCCGAAAAGGCAAAGCAATTTTCGCGGATGCACCAGGGTCCCGGGCTGTTCATCCTGCCCAATGCCTGGGACGTCGGCAGCGCGCTGCTGTTTGCCGGCTTGGGGTATCGGGCCATTGCAACCTCCAGCGCCGGGATCGCTTATTCGAGGGGGATCCTTGATGGTGAGCAGATCGCCAGGGACGAGATGCTCAAGGTCGTGCGCGCTATCGTCGAGGCGGTTGACCTGCCCATCACGGCTGATCTCGAAGGCGGTTACGGACGAGACCCGGAGATCGTCGCAGAGACAATCAAACTCGCTATCGAGGCCGGGGCGGTGGGTGTCAATATCGAGGATAGCACCAAGGGCGACCCCCGCGATGCCGGCAAACTACTATTCGACATAAAGCTGGCCACTGACCGCTATCGGGCGGCCACAGAGGAGGCCGACTCATCGGGAATTCCCTTTGTTCTCAATGCCCGGATTGACTGCTTCTTAAGGCTGGGCAATGGACCGGAGGTCAGCGCCGATACCATAAGAAGGGGAAACGCCTATCGGGAGGCCGGGGCCGATTGCATCTTTGTGCCCGGCGTAACCGATCGCGCGACGATTGCACTCCTGGTGCGGGAAATCAAAGCCCCCATCAACATCCTGGCAGGCCCGGGTATTCCCTCCGCCGAGGAACTTGGGACTTTGGGCGTGCGACGCTTGTCATTCGGAGCCAGCCTGTTTCGGGCCGCCTATTCGGAGGCCGTTCGAGTGGCGCGCGAAATGCGCGAACGTGGCCTTTACGCCATCAACCCTGATACCATGACCAACAAAATGATGAACGAG
>MEWP01000149.1 GCA_001775395.1 candidate division Zixibacteria bacterium RBG_16_53_22
GGCGCAATTCCCGTTGGCATCCGCCCTAAAGATCGGATCAGGAGGAGCGGGGCCACCCTTCAGGTAGCTGACCAGATAGACAACATCAATGCCGTTAACCGCGCCGGACCCGTTGGCGTCGCCAGGCACAAATTCCGGCCCCGAATATGTCGTATCGACACGGGTTTCGGACTCTGCGACACCCAAAAAAGGCTCTGGATTGCCCACCAGATCGTAAACCCGTGCCTCAAAATAATATCTATGGCCGTGTACCCCCGTAAAAGTGGCATTGCTCTGGTCGGTCAGGGTCAGCCAGCTCGTCCATACCCCGGCGACACTATCCATGGACTTCACGTCAAATAGGCCGGCCAGGCCCGAACCGATATCTGTACCCCCGCCCCAGGAGACCATGAAGCTTAAGGCGGACGATATGGGCGGCGAAAATGCGTTACAATTGCTTGGGGGGGTGTTGTCAAACCGTAAAGAGTCCCTGACCGCGGTGGAGAACGAGACATTCCCAGCCCCATCGACCAGCCAGAGATAAAGGCCATAAGCCCCCGTGGAGGAGGCCATAAAGGTGGCCGGCGAAGTGGTCCCGAAATGGCCTGTCGTGTCGTAGTTCGAGGTTGGTGCCACTCCGACTTTGTAAAGAGACATGCTAATACCGGAAAGATCGACCGGATTGGTCCAGGTAAGGGTGAATTCGGGGTTTCCCGACCAACCATCCGGGGTGATATTAAACCCTACGGGACTGGCTGGAGCAGTATTGTCTATGATGAACGAACCTACCACCCAGACGGCATAATTGCCCGCATTATCCCTGGCTCTGACCCGCCAGAATATGCGAGAATCGGCTGGTAAGTTATTGCCGGGAACTAAGTTGATATAAACGGTTGAGTCGCTCATGGCCAGGGGCGCGGCAAAAAGCGAGTCGGTGTCGGCTTGGATGAAATACTTGTTGATTCCTGAGCTCCCGACATCGGAAACGGCAGTCCAGGCAAAAAATGGAGTCCTATCGTTTGTGGGTGAGCCCTGGGCGGGTGTCAATAGAGTAGTCGCATTCGGGCTCCTCAAGTCTATCCTGAAGTTCTGGGTCGTGCAATATGCCGACCAGATTGAACCATTGGATGCGCGCACGCGCCAGTACCAGGTGCCTTCATGAAGGCTGTCTGTAACGGCAAAGGTCGTGTCGGTATTCCCGATCGAATCGTTGACTACCGGCGAAGTAAAGCTCGTGGCGTCATCGATTTGGACGTGAAAATTGGCGGCGCTTGAGGTGTCGCTCCAGACAAGCGTTGGTCGTGGTGTATTTAGCCAGACCCCGGAGATCGGCGAAATAGGTACTGGGACAGCCGCCGGCTCACCGAGCCCATTGACCGCGTTGTAGGCGTTTATTCGTCCCGAACCCAATAGCCCGGCATAGCTTGGATTTAGAGCATCGATATCCTCGGTGGTATTGATAATTTGATTCTGGACCTGGATACGAGTCATTCCCGGGACAAGCGACCGAATCAGGCCGACCAGGCCAACTACATGAGGAGCCGCCATCGAAGTACCATCGAGGTAGGCGTAATCATTGTCGAAATATGTCGACATGATGTTGACTCCCGGGGCCGATACGTCGACCCAGACACCGTAGCTGGAAAAATCGGCTTTGAAATCGCCGGAGTTTGTCGCCGCGACGGCGATAACGTCGGTTCTGGAGCAGAGGTATGGAGCGGTTTGGTTATTATCGTTGCCGGCCGCAGAAACGACTACCACACCATGGGCCGTGTTGGTGGCGTAATTGACGGCGGCGGAAAGGCCACCGTCGTAAGACGAACCCCAGGAGCAATTGACGGCTCTGGCCCCCTCATTGGCCGCGTAGTAGAACGCCGAGGCCGCAAAATCCATCCGCACATAACCGTTTCCATCCAACCCCTGCCAGCCAATTCTGAGGCACATGATCGGGCAATGGAACCCGAGCCCCGCCACGCCGGTGCCATTGTTGGTCTCGGCGGAGGCTATGCCGGAGACATGCGTACCATGCCCATAAAAATCCATGGGATTGTTATCGGGGTTACCGATCTCCTCGCCGGGCCACCCTATCACGCCGGTGACCCAATCCCATCCCCTGTAGTCGTCGACATAGGTATTGCCGTCGTTATCCAACCCGTCGATGGGGTCACCGCTGTTGATCCATATATTGCCGTCAAGGTCGGGGTGGTTCCAGTCGACGCCGGTATCGGCTATGCCGAGGGGAATTGTAGCGCTGCCCTGAGTGACATCCCAGGCCTGGCGGGCGTCGATCTTGGTTATCGCCCACTGCGTGCTTAAATATGGGTCGTTGGGGTTGAAGTTGACTTTATGTATGCCTATTGGCTCGACATGATCGACACTGGAAAGACCCTCATAGGCCGAGAGAACCTGCTCTAACTCGAATCCCTGCGCATAATTGATAGAATAATAGCCGGCCATTTCGGGTTCGCCATGCCGCTCGGCGCCCGGGAACAGCGGCCACATCTTGTAGACTCCGAAGTTGCGGTTGAGTTGATCGATCTCGCTTATGCCGGTGGTTACGACACCCTTTTGCAGAATCGGCTCGAGGGGCGCCAGGGCGGCCTTGACGGCCACGACAATGCCATCCGGAACATAATTCACCCCGTCCTGCAGATGCCGCGATTGTGCAGCGTATGAGAAATCATAGCAAGTCAGGGCCAGGAAAATAAGCAGGGCCGCTTTCATGACGGAGCGATATTCCATGGGTCACCCTTCCATAGCGGTCGAGACGCAGACCGATATCGTTTATTTAAGCAAATGCAGCTTAATTGTGCTTGAACCTGTACTTCCCTTCAAGCGCACAAGATAAGTCCCACTGCAGACACCGGCGCCAACATCGTCGGTACCATCCCAAATTATGTCATTTGATCCCGCAACGCGGTAATCATCAAAAAGATTTTTGACCTTGCGACCCAGGACGTCGAAAACCGAAAGCTCGTAATGCCCGTCGGCCGGAAGTGTCAAATGAAGGGCGGCAACGCTGTTGAACGGATTGGGATATCCGGAAAGCGCAAGCCCGGAAACGGCCGGGGCGTTCTCGATTCCCTTTGAAGCGTATTCGATGGATGCGGTAGCCTCGATAGGGAATCCGGCGGCGTCGGAGTAATCGGCCGCCATGATTGTCGGCGACACATCGCCGCTGTACCGGATGCCGAGAAGGCGCCCGTCGCCGATTGGGTCGCCCTGTCCGCTCCAATCTATAACCGCGATCCTCATGATGTTATCCGTGACGGAATATGCCAATTGCATATCGCCCGCTTCGGGGTAAAGAAATACTTCGTCGACGGAGCCGGCGGCTTGTCCGAGGTCCAGCGTGAAGGCGGCTCCGCTAATTTCATCCGACGTCTCGAGCGCAATATCGCAATGTCCATCTGACCCCGATAACAAGCCGGCCCTGGCGGGTGTTCCCGCGGACTCGCGATACTCGGCAAAGCCAATTCCCGGCCGATAGGCCTCGAGAGAATCGTATGAAATAACTCTCAACAGGTATACCAGGTCGGAGATGGAGGCCTGGACCCCATCGCGGTTGCAGTCAGCGTTGGCATATTGCTGACGGGTGAAAGCGGCTCCCATAAAGAAATTCAGGAATGTAACGGCGTCGCCGATTTCCCATGGCAGGGTATTGAGATTGATATCGCCATAAAGCGGCAATCGCACCAGAATCTCGCCATCGATAAGAACCAGGACGGGTTGCATGTAGATTCGGCCGTCTTCCAGTACGATAAAGTTGTCTCCGGCCGGCGTCCCGGGATCCTCAAAATACCCTATGGTCGTCAGGAAATCATACCCGATGAACCTGGTCGTGATACGGAACATAATCCAGGCCACGGTCGTGTCACCCGATATCGGAGGGATATCCGGCGGCGGGGGCAGATCGGTAATGATGACCAACCGTATCCTGCCCGTATGACTCAAATCATAAGTGAATCCCTGGACGAATATATTAGGCGCAAGAAGCACCGGCGTCACAATAGTCGGATCATAGGTCAGGATTAAGTTGATCCTGACGGTAGGCTGTGAGAAAGAGACGTTTATCGGCAGGAAAAATGACGGGTCACCGGGGATAGCGTCCAGACGAGGCCCAAACGAAATTATATAATTATCGGTCAAATGCGGAGGAGCACCGGCCCCGGCAAACAGCGCCGCCGGCGCCGAGATGACCGCCATAAAAATCGCGATGATGATACCACGCATCTGTTTCACCAAAACCTCAGTTTTCCATTCCTCTGACAGAGCCCGACGAATGCGGCCTCAACCTCAGAGATGGACCCCCGCCCGGTGGCATTGGGGGCGGAGGCGGGCCCCAACCCTTAAAGTAGGCCACAAGATAAATAACGTCAAGCCCATTTACGTCGCCGCTGTCATTGGCGTCGCCGGCCATCAAGGGATCTGGAGGCGGACCTATCCCCTTTAAATAGGCAACCAGAAAGACAACATCGATACCGTTCAACTCCCCACTACCATTGGCATCCCCACGGATGTAGGTGGTGACCCTAACGCCAATTTGCATCGTGTCGGTTAATCCGCCACTATCCTGCGCCAGCAGCGTAACCGAGGTATCACCCTCCTGGTCTGCCGTCGGCACCCAGAAGATACGGGCCTGGCCGCCCCCGAGGTCGCTGAATTGCATGCCGTAAGGTAATGTTCCGATATTCGACATTACCAACGGATCGCCGTCCAAATCAATGGCCGTGATATTCAGGAGCAGGGTGTCGCCGTCGCCAATCTCCTGATCGGGAATCTGGACAAACACCGGCGGGTGATTTCCGGCCGTTACGACATTTATTGTCACGAATTGCGAATCGGAAACGGTTTGGAAGATCCTGTCGCGGCAGCCGAATATCACATTGTATGTGCCGATATCCTGGAATCTTGGACGCCAAATAAACTGGCCGGTGCCATTATTATTATCAGTAAAGGTCGCCGAGTCCGGCCGTCCGCGGATAAAAAGGATCGGCGGCGGAAGGTCAGGATCGGTGGCCACGACATTTATGGTCAAGAGAAAACCGTCCCCAATGGTCGTATCGGGGATATTTTGCATGACCGGCGGCCGGTTGACATTTACAGTCGTGATGCGCGACGACGCGATGGCGTAAAGCGTGGGGTCAACCTCATCGTACGCGACAAACCGGGCCGAATCTATGCCGGCCTGGAAGAAATTCGGGGTGTAAATGAACGAGCCTGTGCCATCGCCATTATCGGTGAAACTCGAATTGGGCGGTATGTGAAGCGCCGCCAGCCACGGCGTGGTGCCATCGATGTCATGGGCAATCACGGTGAAGGTCAGCGTATCCCCTTCATCGACGGTGCGGGGACCGATCGGGTCGATCGTCGGCCAGTTGTTGAAATCGGTGACAGTTATTGTGACTGCCTGTGAATCCGCCAGCGCCGGATCGACAAAATCTATCGCCACGAACATCACCTGGTATGCGCCGGACTGCGTAAAGTCCGGCGTGAAACTGAAGAGGCCATGACCGTTGAGCGAATCGACGAACGTGGCATTGGCCGGCAAATTTCGGGCCGCCAGCCGCGGGATAGTCGAATCGGGATCGACGGCCGATATGGTAAAGCGCAATAGCGCCCCTTCCAAAACCGTCCGGTTGGAAATAACCGCCAGAATCGGCGTCTGGTTGCCGGCCTCCAGCACGGTGATATTCACCATCTCGGAGTCGACAAACTGGCCGTCGGAGGCCCGGAAAGTCAGGTTGTATGACCCCGCCTGGAAGAAGAGAGCTGGGAATATCAGCGAACCGTTGCCGTTGGTGGAATCGGTAAACAGCATATTGGGCAAGGCGCCGCCGACAGTCAGGACCGGATCCGTGGAATCGGGATCGGACGACGTGATGTGGAGGCTCAGGATATCGCCCTCGGTGATAGTCGCAGAGCCGATCGGATAAAGTGTCGGGGGCTGATTGCCCATATCATGAACCTGTATCAGCACCGACTTGGAATCGATCAACAGTCCGTCGGATGCGGCGAACCCGACTATGAAAAGGCCGCTCTGGGTATAATCGGGACGGAATGTGAACCGGCCTTGTCCGCCGCCGAGATCGACAAATTCCGAATTGGGCGGCATGATCGGATTACTATTCGTATTTACATAAAGCCAAATCGAATCGCCGTCGGGATCGCTGGCGCTAATATTGAGAATGAGCGTATCGCCCTGGTCGATTTCGCTCGGCGGAGGCTGCTGCATAATCGGCCTGCGGTTAATCCCCGTAATCCTGATCCTGACCCATCTGCTGTCCGACATCGGCGGGTTGTCGCTATCGACCGCCACGAAATAGGCCGAATCGACGCCGGACTGATTGTACGCCGGCGTGAATATGAACTGCCCGACGCCGTTGCCGGTGATAATGAACGACGAGTTGGGCGGCAGGTGACCGTGAGCAAGCGAAATCGTGCCGGGTTGATAATCGGTGGAATCGAATACGATAACAGTGGCCGTTAGAGTTGATCCCTCGGCAACGAGGGTATCACCCTGGTAGGCTATGTGCGGCGGCCGATTGACGTCGGTTACGGTGATGACTACGTCCTCGTAATCTATCAGGCCGCCGACGTCCATGGCCATGAAACGCACCGTGTCGTTTCCGGCAGAGTAATAATACGGATGGTAAACGAATTGCCCCGTGCCGTCGCCGTTATCGCTGAATGTGGCCGAATCAGGCGGATTATCGATGAAAAGGAGCGGCGTGAATCCCTCGGGGTCGATGGCCGAAACATTTATCGTCAGGATTCCGCCCTCGGCGACCGTGCGCGGGCCGATAGGCGCCAGGATCGGGTACTGGTTGCCTTGTTCGGCTACATAAATTCGGGTCGTGGCCGAGTCGTAGGCCAGGCCGTCGAAGACTCTGAAAGTTACAACGTAACTGCCCGATTGCTGGAAGTTGGGCAGGAAGGTAAGGAGCCCGGTATAGTCGCCGTTGTCGACAAAGGTCATGTTGGTCGCCAGCGGTCCGGCCGAGAGAATCAGCGGTGTGAGGTCGCCGTCGGTGGCGCTGATTGGCACCAGCAAGGTGCCGCCCTCGGTGACGAAATATGCCGTATCGACCGGGGCCAGGACGGGCAATTGGTTACCGGCGTCGAGAACGGTGATCTGAACTATTTCGGTATCGGCAAGCGCGCTGTCGGATGCGATAAAACCGACATTATAAACCCCGCCCTGTGTGAAATCGGGCTTGAAGCCGAAATTGCCGGTGCCGTTTTGGTTATCGACGAAAACCATGTGGCTGGCAAGCGGCGATGCGGCCAGGAATATGAATTGGCCATCCGGGTCGGAGGCGTTGATTAACAGCGCCAGCGAGTCATTTTCATTTATGGTTTGAGGAGCAACCGCCGCCACTATTGGCCGCAAATTGATATTGTTGATGGTCAATTGGACATATTCGGAATCTGCCAGGCCGCCGTCGGTGGCCACGAATAGCACGGTATCGACTCCGGCCTGACTGTAATCGGGATTGAACGTGAATGTGCCGGTGCCGTCGCCGTGATCAGCGAACGAGGCGTTGGCCGGCATATTCAATCCCAGCAATTGAGGCGGAACTCCATCGGGATCGCTGCCGGAGATATCGAACAGCAGAGTCTGCCCCTCGTTTACGCTTCGCGGACCGATGAAGGCCAAAACCGGCATCTGGTTGCCGGCATCCACAGTTGTTATCTGGATTGCCAGGATTCCGTTCGACTGGCCGTCGCCGGCAACAAACGTCACGGTGTCGACCCCGCTCTGGGTATAATCAGGCATATAGAGGAATTGACCGAAGCCGTTGCCATTATCACCAAAGGTGGCGTGCAGCATTAGATTCTGAGCGGAAAGAGCCGGGATGCCGCCATCGGGATCAGTGGCGTGCACTGTGAAGGTGAGCGTGTCACCCTCGAATACGAATTGGCTTCCAAGCGGATCGAAAATCGGCGCCTGGTTGGTGCTCGTTACCGATACCTGCACCAGTTCGGAGTCGGCAGCGGCGCCGTCATAAGCTACGAAAAGAACGCTATATACGCCCTGCTGGGAGTAATCGGGATGAAATTCGAATAGGCCGTTGCCGTTGAGGGAGTCGGTGAAAATGGCGTTGGCCGGCAAGACGCCTGTCGAGAGTGTCGGCAATGTGCCGTCGAGATCGGTCGACGATATCCTTACTTGCAGGGTGCCGCCCTCGGGGACAGTTTGCGGGCCGATTGGGGCCAGTGTCGGCGGCCGGTTGACATTGATGACCGCGATTTGCACCTGCTCCGAGTCGGCCAGGATGCCGTCTGAGACAATGAACAGGACATTATATATTCCCGCCTGGAAGTAGGTTGGATAAAACGCGAATCGGCCCGTGCCGTCTCCGTTGTCGCCAAAGGTGGCATTGACGGGAAGATTCGATGCTGTCAGGTTTGGCGTGGTGCCGTCAGGATCACTGGCAACGACCGTGAAAATGAGTGAGTCGGCCTCGAGCACTGTTCTCGAGCCAATCGGCGATAGGATCGGCGCCACGTTGCCGACATCGTTGACCGTGACTTGCACCATCTCGGAATCGGCCAGGGCGCCGTCGGAGGCGACGAATAATATATTATATATGCCGCTCTGCGTAAAGCCGGGTGTGAATGTAAACAGGGCATGGCCGTTGAGGGAATCGACCAGGCTGGCGTTGGTTGGTAACGGGGCGGCGGTCAGGTGAGGGAATGTGCCGTCAGGGTCGGTTGATGTCACCACGAATTGCAATGTCTGCCCTTCGTCCACAATTCTCGGTCCGATAGGATTCAAGACCGGGCTGAATCCATAATCTGTGACTGTTATCTGCACCCATAGCGAATCGTATAGAATGCCGTCGTAAGCCCTGAATAATACGTTGTATAATCCCGCTTGCGTGAAATTCGGATTGAAGACGAACAACGCCTGTCCGTTGCCGGAATCGGCGAATGTCGAATTTGCGGGCAGATTGAGCCCCTGAAGAATCGGCACCGTGCTGTCGGCGTCATGAGCGGTTATCAGAAGTGTCAGGTTCTGACCTTCGACCACGAACTGCGGCCCGATCGGGTCGATCACGGGAGCCTGATTGCCGGCCTCGAGAACCGTCACTCTGACGATTTCGGAGTCGGCCAGGACGCCATCCGATGCTATGAATGTGATGAAATATATTCCTGCCTGCGTGTAGTCCGGCCTGAATCTGAATGAGCCCGCGCCGTTGGCCGAATCGACCAGGCTGGCATTGACAGGCAAATTGACCGCCGAAAATGCGGGTATCTCCAGATCGGGATCAGTCGCCGAAATCCGGAAACTGAGAGTTCCACCCTCGAGGACGGAGCGGTTCCCGATCGGGGCCAACACCGGCGGACGATCCACATTATTTACCGTTATGTCGACGAATTCGGAATCGGCCAGAGTCCCATCGCCGGCGACAAAGAGCACGGTATATGCGCCGGCTTGGAAATAGGTCGGTGTGAAAGTGAATCTGCCGTGCCCGTTGAGGCTATCGACAAAGCTGGCGTTCGCCGGCAGGTTGGACGCCGACAGGGACGGTATTTGACCGTCGATATCGGATGAGATCACGATAAAGCTCAAGGTTTGGTTCTCATTGACGCTCTGGGGGCCGATCGGCGAAAGCAATGGGACGGCGTTGACATGTGTGACATCGATGCCGACCACCAGCGTGTCTCTCAGAGCCGGCGAATTGGAGTTGGCGAAAAACGTTATGTCGTAATGCCCTTCCTGCGCCAGCGTGGGGCTGAATATGAATTGGCCGTTTCCCCCGCCGAGGTCGGTGAATGTGGCATTGGCCGGCAAGGCGCCGCTGGTGAGAGTGATGGCGTCACCGTCCGGATCAGATGCGACGACATTGAAGATCAGCGTCTGGCCCTCGGGTATTGTCTGCGGACCGACATTTGCAAAGACCGGCGGACGGTCGGTGTTAATGACAGTTATCAGCACCAGCTCGGTATCGGCAAGGCCCTGTGCGCTGGCGATAAATCTCACCGGATAATCCCCGGCTTGCGCGAAATTGGGCGCGAAAGTAAACCCTCCTACACCGCCCGTCGAATCGGTGAACGTGGCATTGGCTGGAATCTGCTCGGCCAGAAGGGTGATAGCATTCCCGTCGGGGTCGGTCGCTGTTACGCGGATGTTGAGCGTGCCGCCCTCGGCGACATTGCGCGGCCCAATCGGCGCCAGCACCGGCGGAAGATCTGATTCGGTGACGGTGATATTTACAAGCTCGGTATCGGCCAGGGAGTTGGCATTGGCAATAAACCTCACCTGGTATAATCCGGCTTGATTGAAGTCGGGATTAAAAACAAAGCCGCCCACGCCGCCGGTCGAATCAATAAAGGCAGCGTTAGCAGGCAGGTTCTGGGCAACCAACGTGATAGGATCACCATCCGGATCGCTGGCCGTTACCCGGAACTCCAGGTGCCCGCCCTCGACTGCGAATTGCGGCGGTATCGATGTCATAAGAGGCGCCCGATCGACATTATTGACCGTGATCTGTGCCGTTTCGGTATCGGCCAAAGCGTTCGATGCCGCAATGATTCTGACCTGGTAGACACCGGATTGATTGAACGCCGGACTGAATACCAGCCCGCCCACCCCGCCGGTGGAGTCGGTGAAGGTGGCATTAGCCGGAAGATTGGTGGCGCTCAAGGCAATTATGTCGCCGGCATCGGGATCGGTCGCCGTGACTCGAATCGCGAGCGTAGCACCTTCGTTTATCGCCTGCGGAGGAATCGGCGCGACAACTGGCGGCCGGTCATCCTCGGTGACCGTAATCATGACCAGCTCGGTATCGGCCAGCGAATTGGCCGAGGCTATGAACCTAACCGGGTAATTTCCGGCCTGACTGAAATCAGGATCGAATACGAAGCCGCCAATTCCTCCCGTGGAATCTACGAAGGAAGCGTTGACAGGTATGTCCTGCGCGATCAACGTAATAATGTCGGCGTCGGGGTCTGAGGCCGTAATCCTCACAGCCAGATGGCCGCCCTCGGCGACCGAGCGAGGGCCTATGGTCGCCAATATTGGGGCGCGGTCGACATTGGTGACAGTGATGGTGACCAGCTCGGTATCGGCCAGCGTATTGGCGCTGGCAATAAACCTGACCTGGTAATCACCGGCCTGAGTGTAGTCTGGATTGAAAACGAAGCCGCCCACTCCGCCCGAGGAATCGGCGAAAGAGGCGTTCGCCGGCACCTGTTGGGCGATCAACGTTATGGCTTCGCCATCAGGATCGGAGGCGGTCACCCTCAATTCGAGATGTCCTCTCTCGGGCACGCTCCTCGGACCGATTGTGGCGAGAACAGGCGCTCGGTCGACATTTGTTACCGTGATATTGACAAGCTCCGTATCGGCCAGGGTATTGGCCAGAGCAATAATCCTGACCTGGTATGCTCCTGCTTGATTGTATTGGGGATCGAACACCAAACCACCCACCCCGCCGGTCGAATCGACGAATGAGGCATTAAGCGGTATATTCTGGGCCGTAAGCGTGATTATATCCCCATCGGGATCGGAAGCTGTAATCCTGACATCCAAATGACCGGCCTCGGGGACGCTTTGAGCAGGCACTGAGGCTATGATCGGCCGCCGGTCAAATTCCGTAACTGTTATCGTGACAAGCTCCGTGTCGGCCAGGGAGTTGGAATTAGCTATAAATCTAACCTGGTAATTCCCCGATTGAGTGAAATCGGGATTGAATATAAAGCCGCCTCGTCCGCCGGTGGAATCAACGAACGACGCGTTGAGGGGCAGATTTTGCGCGGCCAGCGTGATGACATCGCCGTCGAGGTCGATAGCCGTCACCCGGAATTCCAGGTGCCCGCCCTCGGCGACAGAGCGAGGACCGATCGTGGCCAACACCGGGGCCTGATCGACATTGGTGACGGTGATGCTTATATACTCGGTATCTGCCAGCGCATTGGCCAGAGCGATAATCCTCACCTGGTAAAGGCCTTGTTGGGTGTAAGTCGGATCGAATACCAGGCCGCCCACGCCTCCCGTGGAATCGGTGAAGGACGCATTGGCCGGCAATCCGCTGGCCAGAAGGGTTATGATATTTCCGGGATCGGGATCCGTGGCGGTGATTCGAACTGATAGATGGCCGCCCTCGGGGACAGTCTGCGGCGATACGGGGTTGATTACCGGCGGCCTGTCGTTCTCGGTAACTGTTATGGTAACAACCTCGGTATCGGAAAGCGCGTTGGAACTGGCAATGAACCTGACCTGGTAGACTCCTCCCTGAGTAAAATCGGGATTGAAGATGAAGCCACCCACACCGCCGCTGGAATCTGTGAAACTGGCGTTTATCGGCATTTGCTGGGCCAGAAGACCTATGATATCGCCATCCGGGTCGGAAGCTGTCACTCTGAATTCGAGATGCCCGCCCTCGGCCACACTTCTGGGACCGATCGTTGCCAGGACAGGCGGCAGGTCGACATTCACGACAGTTATGTTCACGAATTCCGTATCGGATAAGGCATTGGCAATTGCGATTATTCTAACCTGGTAGTTTCCGGCTTGCGTATAACTGGGATTGAAAACAAGCCCGCCAACCCCGCCGGTCGAATCTACAAATGAGGCGTTCAGCGGCAGAAATTGCGCCGCCAATATGATACCATCGCCGTCGGGATCCGATGCCGTTATTCGCACCTGCAAGTTGCCACCTTCGGGCACAACCCTCGGGCTTATCGGCGTAATGATCGGCGCCCTATCGGTATTATTTACGGTAATATTCACGAATTCCGTGTCGCCCAGGGCCAGGGAATTGGCTATGAACGTAACCGGGTAAGTGCCATTCTGCGTGAAATCGGGATTGAATACCAGGCCTCCAACTCCACCTGTCGAATCTGTGAACGTGGCATTGGCCGGAAGATTCTGAGCTGATAGCGTGATAATATTGCCATCCGGATCGGTCGCCGTGACCCGGACCCGTAACGTAGCGCCCTCATTCACCGACTGCGGGCCGATGGCGGCCAGGACCGGCGCCCGGTCGGTCTCGGTGACCGTTATGTCTACCAGTTCTGTATCCGATAAGGCGTTCGCCGTGGCGATAAACCTCACCTGGTAATTCCCGCTCTGGTTGAAGCTGGGATTGAATATGAATCCACCCACACCACCGGTCGAATCGACAAATGAGGCGTTGGTTGGTACTTGCTGGGCAATAAGTGTGATAACATGCCCATCGGGGTCGGTGGCGCTGACCCTAAATTCCAAATGACCATTCTCGGCCACGCTCCTGGGCCCTATCGGCGCCAGGACCGGCGCCCGGTCAATATTGTTCACCGTAATATTAACTATCTCGGTATCGGCCAGGGCCAGGGAATTGGCTATGAACGTAACCGGGTAACTGCCGCTCTGCGTGAAATCGGGGTTGAATACCAGGCCTCCGACTCCACCTGTCGAATCGGTGAACGTGGCATTGGCCGGAAGATTCTGAGCTGATAGCGTGATAATATTGCCATCCGGATCAGTGGCCGTCACCCGGACCCTTAACGTGGCGCCCTCATTGACCGATTGCGGGCCGATGG
>MEWP01000150.1:0-8751 GCA_001775395.1 candidate division Zixibacteria bacterium RBG_16_53_22
AAACGCCTCCTGGGGGATCTCCACCTGGCCGACCTGCTTCATCCGCTTCTTGCCCTCTTTCTGACGTTCCAGCAGCTTGCGCTTGCGCGTGATATCGCCGCCGTAGCACTTGGCAGTCACGTTCTTGCGCAGGGGGGTGATGCTCTCGCGGGCGATAATCCGGCTGCCTATCGAGGCCTGGATCACGACCTCGAACATCTGCCGATGAATCACCTTGCGAAGCTTCTGGCACAACTCGCGGCCCCACTCGAAAGCTTTCTCGGAATGCAGAATGTACGATAGCGCATCGACCGGCTCACCATTCAAGAGGATATCGAGCTTGATCAGTTTCGACCGGCGGTAATCGAGAAATTCGTAATCTAACGACGCGTACCCGCGCGAGACCGACTTCATCTTGTCGAAGAAATCGAAGATGATCTCGGAGAGCGGCATCTCGTAATGCAGCGTAGCGCGCTCGGGATCGATATATTCGGTGTTTCTGTAGACCCCGCGACGGTCCAGGCAGAGTTTCATAAGATTGCCGATATATTCCGAGGGTGTCACTATAGTGGCCTTGACGAACGGCTCCTCGACACACTCGATCTTGCCGGTCTCCGGCATCGCCGAGGGGTTATCGACTACAACTTGCGCACCATCCGTTTTATTCACGCGGTATTCCACAGTCGGCACAGTGTTGATGATACTAAGCTGATATTCTCTCTGAAGCCGCTCCTGGACAATCTCCATGTGCAAAAGCCCGAGGAATCCGACTCTGAAACCAAATCCTAAGGCATTCGATGTCTCCGGCTCGAATATTATCGCCGAATCATTGAGTTGCAATTTCTCAATCGCCGTGCGCAGGTCCTCGAAATTCTCGCTGTCGGTCGGGTAGAGCCCGGCAAACACCATCGGTTTGGCCTTGCGGAAACCTGGCAGAGGTGCCAAGGCGGGTTTGGCGCGGGTCGTGATAGTGTCGCCTACCCGCGTATCGGCCACGTTGCGGACATTGCCGATAATGTAACCCACGTCGCCGGCGGTCAATTCTTCGAGCGGAAAATACTTGAGTTTCAGGTATCCGACTTCATCAATTTCGTACTCGCGGTCGTGCGAGAAGAAGCGCATCCAGTCGCGCTTCTTTATTGTGCCATCGAAGACGCGCACATAGGCAATTGCCCCCCGGTAGGTGTCGAACGCCGAATCGAATATCAGCGCCCGCGGGGCGGCATCGAGGTCGCCGATCGGCGGCGGTATCCGCGAAACTACGGCCTCCAGCACCTCCGTGATACCGATCCCGGTCTTGGCTGAGACGCGCAGTATCTCGTCCCTCTCCACTCCCAGCAGGTTGGCCATGTCATCGATCACGCGCTCGACCTCAGCCGATGGCAGATCGATCTTGTTGACCACCGGAACGATATGCAGCTTGGCCTCTAATGCCAGGTAAAGATTGGAGATGGTCTGGGCCTCGATCCCCTGGGAAGCGTCGACAACTAACAGCGCCCCCTCGCAGGCGAACAGCGATCGCGAGACCTCGTACGTGAAATCGACATGGCCGGGCGTGTCGATCAGATTGAGGACATATTCGACACCGTCGGCGGCCGTGTAGTTCATCCGGATGGCGTGCGACTTGATGGTGATCCCCTTCTCGCGCTCCAGGTCCATCGAGTCGAGCACCTGCGTTTTCATCTCGCGCGACGACAGCGTATGGGTCTCCTCCAACAATCTGTCGGCCAGTGTCGACTTGCCATGATCTATATGGGCGATGATGCAAAAATTGCGAATGCGACTTATCTCCATAGCCTCACAATTTAACAAATGCGAATTATAACACAAGAAGTTGTTTTGGGGCGGTTTCCCAAAAAATTCCGGCTGAATGAACTCCACGATTTTCCGCAACTCGTTCTTGTTGTGTCGAGTCGTAGTCCGGCGGCTGCCGGACGTGACCCGACACGCACTTTCTCTCTCACACCGCAGGGTCACGCCCCGACAGCTCCTGTCGGGACTACGACCCTGCGGAATTCTTTCACGGGGAAAAAGGCCAGGAGATTCCACAATTTTTGAAAAATGACAAAATCAACTTCCCAAAATAGTTCATCAAGGTGTCGGGTACGGAGACCTGACACCACGACCTAATACATAAGGATGTGCAGAAATTCGAAAGTGAGAAACGCAGTCTGCTTATCGCCTACCGCTGGCAACTCGCGCAAAAATGACAGGAGCGACTTCCGATTATCTCGCGTTTTATTTTGCGGCCACACTTCTTACACGGCTGGCCCTCGCGGCCATAAACGAGACGCTGGTCCTGGTAACTCCCCTTTTCCCCGCGGGCATCGACATAATCGTTCATCGATGAGCCCCTGGCGCCGATCGCATTGTTGAGAACCGCGATCATAGCCTGGTGAAGCCGCCCGACCCGCTCGCGGCTGAGGCCGGCGCCGACTCTCCTGGGATCTATCCCCGCCACAAACAAAGTCTCGTCGGAATATATGTTTCCCATGCCGGCCAGGATCGATTGATCGAGAAGAAGCGATTTTATTATCCGTTTCTTCGAGCGCACCATTGTCACGAAATCTTCTCTTGAAATGAAAAGTGCGTCGGGACCAAGGATTGAAAGATAATCGAGCGTATCGAGTTGTTCGGGCGCGACAAGGTCGAGATATCCGAATCGCCGGGTATCGTTGAAACGAATCTGGCCGGAATCGAGATCGATCACCAGGTGCGTATGTTTCCGTATCCGGTCATTGGGACCTTGATATGTAAGGCGGCCGGTCATTTTGAGGTGGACTATCATGACTCGGCCGTTGGACAGAGTGACAAGGATATTCTTGCCGCGCCGCTCCAACGACGAGATACTGGCCCCAATCAGATGCTTTTTCGCCGGCGCCCCGCGCCGCCAGATGCTGCGGTTCAGGAAGCGCACCGCTACGATGGTCCGGCCGATAATATCCTGTCGCAATTCGCGGACTATCGTTTCGACCTCAGGCAGCTCCGGCATCGGCTAATTCACCCTTCTTAGAATGATATTTTTGTCGGCCTCGGCGCGAGCCTTATTGAGGAAATTGCGCAGCGAGTTGTACTCGGAAAACGGCAGCGACGATTTTTTCAGGCCCAGCCCGCGCGTGATCGTGACCGATTTCCTGTCTCCCCGGATGACCGAGTAGATATCGCCGATATCGAGATTTTCCGAAAAATTCGCAGGCAGATACTCCACCTCGAAAGGACGTGATATTTTCAGCGATATCCTCTCCAGCTCGAAACGCGGACGGCGAATCTCGATCGGCGTGCGGCGCACACTGCCGTTCAAGTCGGGCATGTCGGCCCATCGCCCGAGGAGGTCGAGCGGGATATAGGCGCGATCGGCGAATGGCCTGACGATCGGCCCGGTGTCGAATGAATATCCGATCCTGAAAACCTGCCCGGCGGAGTCGGGAGGAAGCACGACGAACTGGCTGATCCGGGCGCTGGGGAAAGTCCGCGCCAGCCTTTTCTCCCAGGGGAGCTTGCGCCCCGATTCCTCGAGGCCCCGCAGGAAGCTCGATATCTCCGGTATCATGGCCCCCGAATAAATCTCGGTGGCCTCGCCGCTGAGGCTTCCCGCGGAATCGATGTCGAGCTTCAGATGTATCGCTTTGCCGTTTTCCTGATAATCGAGCGTGGGGACATCGACGAATTCGCCATTTCCCCCGGTTACGCATAGCGCCCTGGCCCCCTGATCCTCAAAAGGAAGAATATCCATCTGCGCCAACTGGTAATAGGGATCGATCCAAATGGTATCCTCGCCAAAGGCGGCGGTGAGCAGAATTCGATCAAACCAGAAAAAGGCCGGCACCTGCGTCATCGGTTCGCCGACGTCCCTGGTGGCAGTCAGATAGGCCATGGTGTATACCCCGAGCCTCTCAAACATGGCGAACAGAATAGCGCCGGCCTCGGCCTGCGTGCCGCTGCCGCGAGTTACGGCATCGTTGATACTGCCGTCGAGGGTAACCTCCGAGGCAAACGGCCTGAAATTGTCACCCAGCCAGTCGTATGCCATGCGGGCGCGGTCATGGCTATCGGATGAGCGGTCCGAAATTGAATCGATGACCGAATTCAGCCGCGAATTTGACCGCGTGAATGCCCGCAACTCCTGGTTGTACAACTCCGCCAGGTATGCCCAGTCGACACGAACGGTGTCTGTCTGAACCACGCCTTTGTCATAATCGAACGAGAAATAAAGGCAGGGAATGAGCCTTTCGACCGGAGGCGAGAATTCCTCCTTGAACAGGCTCGGTATATTATTGGCAATCCAGAAATGGCTGGCCCTGGAAGGGCCGCCCGGCACAGGAGAAATTTCAAGCTTTTGCTCGGCGGCGACTCCCGCGGAGAGCGCGAAGTTGAACACCCAGGTCTCCGGCACGGTGATAACAACGACCGCTCTTTCAACCGGCACGGTGCGGCCCAAGAACCTCTTGCCGGCGATATTGGCTTCTTTGGATGTCAGGAGCCATTCCAGGTGCAGCACCGCGCCCGGCTCGGCCTGTCTGAAATTGACAAATATCCAGCGCCGGTCGTCAGGCATGATACGGGTGACCATGTCGGAGGTATCGGCTTGCAGTATCTCTCCCGAGGCCAGGCGCGTATAGGCGGCGACGGTGATTTTGTCATCCTTGCTCAAGATAGGCGTGGCCGGACGAGATAACGCCGAGCGCCCCTCCTCATCGAGCTGTACCTCCGATATGAATTTCCTGACATAGTCGTACCCACCGCTCCCGTCGGGCCAGATATAAGTGGAATCGTAAATGAGTTTGTATCGCCCGAGCATTTCGTCGGGTATGGGCTGAGCGGATACCGGCGACCAGGCGGCGACGAGCAGCGCGATCAAAAGGCCGGCCGCACAAATGTCATTTTTGGAGTCGGACATATTGCTGGTCGATTCTCGACAGTAGGAAATCGCGAAAGGCGTTGTAATCGGGGGCGGTCAGGCTCTCCCCGGAGAAATCGAATTTGCGATGGAAGATGGCGCGCTCGGAATCGATCACCATCTCATCGACAAAGGCCATCCCCGGCCGATGCCAGGAATCGCTGTATTGCGAGCCGACCGCCAGGCCCGGAATAGCCATGTCGACCACCACCGTTTCCTCGAGGCGGATCGAGTTGGCGCCGCAATAGCTGCCGGCCCTGGTATCGACGAAGATGTTGTCGAGCAGGTAAGTGTTGAGAGGCGAGGCGATCGCCAGATTTTGCGAGCGGCCGAGTTCCCCAAGCCGGAGTTCGAACGAGCCGCCGACAGTAAGGGTGTCATTGCGGAATTCCATACCTGACAGCGCCAGCGAGGTAATGCCCCAACCGGTGTAATGCAACTGCGCTTGAAGAAAGGCAATGGCGTTATCGGCCGATCTGTCGGACCAGAATTCGCGGTAGGCCCTGGCAGCGTCATTGGCATAGCGCAACGAGAAATTTACTCCCAGCGTCTGATCCCGGGCCTGAGAGAGAGAGAATTGCCAGACTATCGTGGAGGCCGGATTATTCTGGCCGGGCGTCGTCTTGAGGCCCGAGACACCGTCGCATACAAGGTAAGTCCTGCCCCGAAGCCGTGGCGGGAGAATTTCGACTGAGCCGAGCGGATCGCTGGGATCGAGAAGCATATAACCGGACTCGTCCTTGACCACAGTTATGACATGATCGAACCAGGCCGGCCAGGGCTGATGTTCATTCACCGGGGGATGCGGCATAGTGGAGATCAGAGCCGGATGAGCATCGAAACCCGCCACCCGGCATAGCGAGGAGAGGAGGATAGCCTGGTCTTTGCAATCGCCAAATCTGCGGTTGAGAATCACCGAGCAGAGGTGCGGCGTGAAATCGCCCTTGCCGACCTCGAGCGCAAAATAGGAAACCGAATCGGCCAGGAAACGATAAAGGGCTGAGAGGCTCTCCTGTTTGGTCAGGGCGCGTTCGGTCAGGCGCGAGGCCAGCGCTTTCAACTCCTCCTGGAATTCGACAGGCTGCTCCGAGAGTTTTTCGAAAAATCTCCCGACATCGGACCAATTTTCCGAGGAGTATCTGCTTTTATTGTATGTGAATGAGCTGGCGCTTATGAAAAGATACGGCCCGTCGGGGCACGAGAACGGTTCGTCGGGAAGCTCGGAAAGATAGCTGGCCAGGAACAACATGTTTCGATCGCCGCGGTATTCGCCGAAACCGTCAGAGGTATACCGCACGTTGACCTTCTTATCCCATTCGAGATTCACCACCAGGCGGTCGGTGGAACAGCTCGAGCTGCGAGTGACCCGGGGAAGATATAGCAGGCTTCTTATGACCTGTTTGTATTCGTAATAAATTCTCGAACCAACCACCGGAGTGCGCAGCGAGAAGATCACTACCTGAGTATCGCCGAAACCCTTGAAAGCGGGCGCCGATGACGTCCCAATATCCTGCTGGGTGAGCTTGATCCTGGTCCCGCCGGGGAGTTGGGTATAACCTTTGACATCACTCACCTCGACATAATTGTTGATGGGGATCTGAACCTGGGCGAATCGCAGGCCCGCCTCGGAGGTAATCTCGAACGCGCGGTGAACCTTGATTTCGGCGGTAAGATTATTTTTTATGCGGATATCGATGCTGTCGAGCAGGCAGACTGCGCCGTTAGAGCATGCCTCACGGACTGGCAACGCCATTCCGATGAGGGTTAAAATAAAACAAAACCCGGCTCTCATCGCCGGAAATCCTAACGTCATAGGCATTATTGTGGTTCCCTAAATCCTCAAAAAATCGCCAATGGCCGAAACCCAACTGATCAGGTAATTGAACCGCCCGATCAGCAGGGAAATCCTCGACATGACGGTATAGCCGAAAGTCGCGCCGAACCCGATCATCAGGACCCAGATTCCGACTTTCGCGGCCCCGCCCATGATACCCTTGTGCTCGGCCGAAAAATAAAAATATGCCAGCCCGCAGATACATCCGACCACGATTATCAATTCGCCAAATCCCTGCCAGAACAAGAAAGTGATGTTGCCGTAACTGAACAATATTGTCAGGTCGGCGGCCATCGCGCCGAATATATCACTGGGATTAATCATATTGGCGGCCACCTGCCGGACCACAAAACTCTGCAGGAAAAGGGGCAGAGCCACGCCCGCCGATACCCCCAGGTAGAAGGCGATCGGCCAGCGCGATATCCACGACGTCTTCGAGTAAAAGCGGCTGAACATCAAAAGGCCGATAAGTCCCGGCATTATGTTTACAACCAGCATCCCGGTCTTGGCGGCAAACGATCCGCCGGGCTGGCTGAATGCGCTTATCGAGGCCCCCAGCGGCTCGATCCAGAGATCCGTAAGAGAGGTGTGATAGAGAATCGCGATCCAGTAGCCGGCCGAGACTCCGACCACCAGATGCTCGGCGAAACGGTAGAGCGGATTATCGCGATAGAGGAAGGAGAAGATGCAGACCGTCAGAAACGCCGCGCTGGTCATCCAAAGAACTGTGCCGAATGTAACTTCCTGCATATCCCTATACCTTCTTCTGCCTGCCGGTCGCGAAGAACGCGATATTGCCTATCACAATAAACAGGATGATGAACACGTGCGCCACCGAGACGGCATCCATGGAGCGATTGGCAACGTCCTTCGGGCGGCCGATGAGCTTCTCGTATTCGGCGGCGCCCTTGAGCCCGCCCATCAGGCCGAAAATCTGCCCCGATTGCAGGAAAGCATAGTAGTCGGTGGCCATGACCGCCGTCACTCCCAGCGCTAATTGCGCGCCGTATCGTCCCGAGGCGTAGTTGATCCAGTAGTCGGCGCCCGAGGTAGCGTTGATACCGACGATGCATGAAATATTCGAATAGTTGTTGACCCCCTGCATCATGGGGAGATCATCGAGCTTCTTGCCATAATAATCGCGGGGGAATGGTTTGCGGAAATTTTCGCCCATGTTGAGCAGCACGATCTGCATATAAGGTTTGTATCCCAGGTAAACGTAGTCTTTGCCATATTCCTTGCCGTATTCGGCCGCCACCAGGGCCAGATCGCGCTCCACTAACACGACCCCGTCGATCATGAAAGCGGTAGTCATAACTTTGAGGTTGCGCGCGAAACAGTGTCTGACCACCGCTTTGGCCATCGGCTCGAGCTCGGCGGCGGTGGCCGGGTCGAACTCCATTGGCACCATGACAATCGAGCCCGGCGGGAGCGATTCAATTTTGTCGAAGACGGCTTTGACCTCGGGGGTCACCTTGACCGGCATGCCGATATACCACAGGATCGGCACGAACGTCACAATCCCGATCACCAGGTAGATCCAGCGCCGGTCGATATCCATTACTTTTTGCCAGAAGGAAACAGCCATTTATTGCCCTCCTCCCAGCCAGGTGCGCTCGACACCGAGGATGATTTTCAGCGACGTTGCCGCCACGCCCAGCCCCACGCCGATATAAATGGCGCGTTTGGCGGCGGTGTTGGGGTAGTCGAGGATGAATTTGGCGATATCGGAGAATCGCAGGCCCTCGGGAAGCCACCCGGTCATGTATTCGCCGATCGGCACGCGCCCGAGCATGACAATCACCGCCGAAAGCAGAAGCAGCGTGGCCAGCACGGTTCGCGCCCGGAACGCCCTATAGGCCGCCGAGGCGATGAAGAATGCCAACAACGCGAACATGGTGGCGGTCACGGGCGCCAGAACGAAGAAATAAAGATGCATGAACAGCCCGCGCGGGTTCTGTATGGCGTTGGGGGACCACAACCCAATTACCGTCATCAGGGCCAGGGCCACCATCGTCACGACCGAGTAGGGCCACTGTTC
>MEWP01000150.1:8800-8940 GCA_001775395.1 candidate division Zixibacteria bacterium RBG_16_53_22
CCGACCACCAACGTGAAAATGCCGATGATGATTGTCCAATTGAGAGCGTACTGGTAAATGGCCGCCGAAACATAGTGCGGAACGAAATACTGAAACGCCATGAAAGCGCCGCAAACGAAGACTATTATTAACGGTACTTC
>MEWP01000151.1:0-24041 GCA_001775395.1 candidate division Zixibacteria bacterium RBG_16_53_22
TAGTTAAAGCCTCCTCAATAAAATTCAAAACGACCAGTAAAGATATTTGAGCCAACCTCAAAGTCAAGCCCTTATTTGAAGGACCTGGCTATAGCTTCGAAGGAATCCGCCTTCAAGCTGGCGCCGCCCACGAGGAACCCGTCGATATCCGCCTTTTCGGCCAGTGCTCCGGCATTATCGGGCTTGACCGATCCGCCGTAAAGTATGCGGATGCCGGCCGCCGCCTTCTCCCCCCATTTCCTGCCAATCAGTTGTCTTGTGAATTTGTGAATGTCCGAGGCCTGCTCGGGGGTGGCGTTCTTGCCGGTGCCGATCGCCCAGACCGGCTCATATGCAATAGCGATAGGTTCGATTTCATCGATACCGTCGAGGTCCGCCATCAATTGCTTTTCGATGACCTGTTCAGTGATTCCGGACTCTCTCTGTTCGAGCGTTTCGCCAACGCACAATATCGGATGCAACCCGGCTCCGAGAGCCGCCTTGATTTTCTTATTGAGCATCGAATCTGTTTCATTGAAATGGGTGCGGCGCTCGGAATGTCCTACTAATGCCATGGTGCATCCGGCCTTTATCAGCATGGATGGCGAAATCTCACCCGTGTAGGCGCCCTCGTTCTCCCAATACAGATTTTGCCCGCCGACAGCGATGCCGCTGCCGCGCACGGCGTCGACAGCCGCCGCCAGCGATGTGAATGGGGGAAATATAGCGATATCGGCCCAGCCGCAACTGCCAAGGCTGCCTTTCAGCCTCGAGGCCAGGTTCCCGGCGCCGGCCGGATCGGTATACATCTTCCAGTTTCCGGCAACAAGGAGCCTTTTCATCTTAAGCCTCCTTTATTGGTCAGAGCGGCCACCCCGGGAAGAGTCTTGCCCTCGAGGAATTCAAGCGAGGCCCCGCCGCCGGTCGAGACATGCGACATCCTGTCGGCCAGACCCGCCTGGGCCACTGCCGCCGCCGAATCGCCGCCGCCGACGATTGTGAGACAGCCCCGATCGGTGGCATCGGCCATGCCGTGCGCGATTGCCATCGTCCCCGCCGCGAAAGGCTCTTTCTCGAATATTCCCATCGGGCCATTCCAGATAACCGTCCCCGCCGATCTGACATATTCGAGAAATGTGTCCACCGTTCGCGGACCGATATCGACTCCGATGAGATCCCCCTTGATTCCGGCCGCGGCCACTATCTCTGTCGAGGGCGGGACCGCCTCGATATCGGGAGTTACAACCACGTCTATGGGCAGGACAAGGTTGGCACTTCTATTCTCGGCCAGAAGCATGATATTGCTGGCCTCGCCCAGCTTGTCGGTTTCGAGCAATGATTTCCCGATGTTGAATCCGCGCGCCTTGAAAAATGTGAACGCCATACCCCCGCCGATAAGAAGCGTATCGACCTTATCGAGCAGATTGGAAATGACATCGATCTTGCCCGAGATCTTGGCGCCTCCGAGTATGGCCACGAAAGGCCGGACCGGGTCTTCCAGGGCCATGCCGAGGTATTCGATCTCCTTTTTCATCAGGTATCCTGCAACGGCCGGTTGAAGATATCGAGTCACTCCCTCTGTCGATGCGTGAGCGCGGTGCGCCGACCCGAAAGCATCGTTGATATAAACATCGCCCAGCACGGCCAGCTGCTTGGCAAATTCGGGATTGTTCTTCTCCTCCTCGGGATGAAATCTGACATTTTCAAGCAGGAGAATCTCGCCGTCTTTGAGACTGTCGACCGCCTTACTGGCGGCCTCGCCGACACAATCCTCGGCAAACTTGACCGGTATACCCATCAGCTTGGAGAGCCGGTCGGCTACCGGGCGAAGAGAGTATATTGGGTCGGGCCCACCCTTGGGGCGGCCGAGATGCGACATGAGAATAACTTTGGCTTTGGAGTTTACCATCTTATGCAGGGTTGGTATCGAGGCCACCAGGCGGGTGTCATCGGTGACCCGGCCGCTTTCGATCGGCACGTTGAAATCGACCCGGGTGAGGGCGCGTTTGCCGCTCAGGTTGATATCATCAATCGTAAGTTTATTCACCAAGCCTCCTTTATAGCGATTCCACAAATTAAGATCTGGCGCAAACGCGGCTATTATAGGAAATGGCAGGCGCGATTGCAAGCCCCCTTATGTTTTGCATAAGATACTCGGGCCTTTGCATATCACTTGAATTATGATCCCTTCTATACACAAAACAACTGCCGCCGGATCATAGGACCCGACGGCACCTTGTTGTTGATCCAGCTTTTTGCTATGCCATCTTTTTGAGCATGTCGATCATGCGGCAGGAGAATCCCCATTCGTTGTCATACCACGAGAAAACCTTAACCAAGTTACCATGCACCATGGTCGAGAGCGAGTCGAACACCGACGAGTGCGAGTTGCCGACCACATCGATCGAGACAATCGGGTCCTCCATATATTGAAGAATGCCTTTCATGGCCCCCTGCGAGGCTTTCTTCATGGCCTCGTTGACACCCTCCTTGGTGGTTTCCTTCTCGACTTCGACCACGAGGTCAACCAGAGAGCCATCGGGCGTGGGTACTCTGACAGCGCAACCATCGAGGCGCCCTTTCATATCCGGGATAACCTCCGATATGGCCTTGGCGGCGCCGGTGGTGGTCGGGATCATCGAGAGGGCCGCCGCGCGCGCCCGGCGAAGGTCTTTATGCGGCAGGTCCAGGATACGCTGGTCATTGGTATAGGCGTGGATCGTGGTCATGAATCCGCGTTTAATCTTGAAATTATCATGCAACACTTTGACAACCGGCGCCAGGCAGTTTGTGGTGCAGGAGCCGATCGAGATGACTTTGTGCTTATTCCTGTCGAATTGGTCGAAATTGACACCCACCACGAAAGTGCCGTCATGCCCCTTGGCCGGCGCGGAGATAAGAACGCTCTTGGCGCCCGCCTGGATATGTTTCTCGGCATCCTCCTTCTTGGTGAACAGGCCGGTCGACTCCACGACGGCTTCGACTCCCAGGTCCTTCCATGGCAAATTGGCCGGGTCCTTCTCCTTGAGAACCTTGACCTTTTTGCCATCGACCAGGATCCCGTCATCAACCGCCTTGACATCGCAGTTGAAAATGCGATGGATCGAGTCGTACTTTAGAAGATGGGCCAATGTCCTGGAGTCGGTGATATCGTTTACTGCCACGAACTCCAGACTTTTCTCGTTGATCCCAGCTCTTAGGATGAGCCGCCCGATCCGGCCAAAACCATTAATTCCTATTTTCGCCATTCCTTCTCCCTTCGTATAATCAACCGAAAAATACCTCGGCATCTTTGTATAATTCATCAGAGACTGTTTTCAGCTTCTGAACCGCCTCGGAAATCGGCACCGAGACAATCTTGTTTCCCCGCAGGGCGACCATCTTGCCATACTCGCCTTTGTATACCAGGTCGATGGCGCCCAGGCCGAATCTCGTAGCCAGGACCCTATCGAATGCCGTCGGCGAACCGCCGCGCTGGATATGACCCAGGATTACGACTCGCGATTCGAAACCGGTGCGAGTCTCGATCTCCTTGGCCAGAATGCTGCCGATACCCCCCAGCCTGACATGCCCGAAGGCGTCCTTCTCCATATCCTGCAATATGAGGGTGCCCTCCCCTTTTTGATCAGCTTTGAATCTGGCGCCCTCGGCAACCACCACGATCGAGAAATCCCGTCCCCGGTTATGCCTATGGGTTAATAGTTCACAGACCTTTTCTATATCGAATGGGCGTTCCGGAATGAGGATAACATCGGCCCCGCCGGCGATACCGGCCTCCAGCGCGATCCAGCCGGTGTGGCGGCCCATAACCTCCACCACCATCACCCGATCATGCGATTCGGCTGTGGTGTGCACTCTATCGATGGCTTCCATGGCAATATTGACAGCCGTGTCGAATCCGAATGTATAATCGGTGCCCTCAAGATCGTTGTCGATCGTCTTGGGGACTCCGACCACGTTTAAGCCGCGCTGGTACAGTTGATTGGCTACGCCAAGCGTATCCTCTCCGCCGATAGCGATCAGGGCCCGAAGCTTGAGCCTGGCGGCATTGTCGATAATCCTATCCAGGCCATCGGGCATATTGCGCGGGTTCGTGCGCGAGGTCCTGATAATGGTGCCGCCGCGGTGAAGCGTGCCGCTGACTTTTTCGCGGTCCAGGACCTCGTATTCCATTTCGAGCATACCGCGCCAGCCCTTCAAGAGCCCGAGTATCTCGTATCCATAGTTACCGAGCGATTTTCTGACGATTGCCCTGATTACAGCGTTTAACCCGGGACAATCTCCGCCTCCGGTAAGGACCCCAACTCGCTCAGACATAATATGCTACTCCCCTCAATTTCCCGGAATCTCCGCCAGTTACACTAAGCTCTGGCCGAACACTCTCCGATTTCTTGATTCTGTGTCAAGGCGATTCGTTTCACGCTATCGCAGCCCTATTCCAACTGTCGCTTTAAAAGGAATTTCATTATAGTCCCGTATCTTTCTTGGGTCAAGTTGTTTCCATCCGACTTCCACAATCACCTGATTCCCGTACACATGATCATATCCTCGACTCACCTATTATGGATAATAAATGTCGGCCCGTCGTCCAATGTCCGGGGCCTGCAGAAGACCTGTCATTAGCGGAATCGAGATCGAGACGTCGACCATCCTGATGGCGTCATTGGAATTACGCTTGAATATCGTCCGTTTTCCCTCATTAGCCCATTTGAAGAATTAACTTTCGGGCATGAGAAAGTCAGGACCGAATGAGCAGTATATTTATGCCAAATCCGTGGCCATAATTATAGGCGGCTAAATTGGGATACCGGCGAAAGTCAAATTGATTCCACCATATTGCGGCTATGGCAGGGCAGCGTCGAGGCAGATCCCCGACCGCATTCCGACAATCCACTGGGCCCCGCATACCGCGCATTTAATATAGCTGTGGCGGTCCGCCTGGCACAGCAGCTCGAACATATCCAGGCCGCAGCGCGGACAGAACGAATAAGTGCCGTCCGGCCATCGCTCGAAATTTTCGAGCGGGAAATATAATCCCATCTGCGATTTTGAACGGTATTTTGATAACATCCAACACCCCCTGGAAAGAATGCATACCTCTCATCAAAGATATTATCGGGAAATTATCAGACGTTTACACCCAATGGTGGAGAATTTAAGCTCTTTTTGAACAAGTTGCAGGGCGACGTTTCAGAATTTAACAGTTCGGCAAATCTATCCTTTGATGTTGGCCATCGGAATCAGCCGGGCCACTTTTCTCGAAATGCCCAAGTTATGCACAGCCTCGACCACGTCGGAGACGTTTTTGTAAGCAAACCCGGCCTCCTCAGCCAGGCCGGAGAAAGATGCCGTACGCACAATAATCCCGTCTCTTTCCATCTGGTTTAACAGGTCGGATCCCCTAACTCTCTTCTTGGCGGCGGCGCGGGACATGACTCGACCGGCCCCATGACATGTCGAGCCAAATGTCAATTGCTCGGCCATGCAGGTGCCAACCATGAGGTATGAGCCAGTTTGCATCGAGCCGCCGACCAGAACCGGCTGGCCTGTCTGGTGGAAGATTCCGGAAAGCGCCGGATTGCCGGGGCCATAGGCCCGCGTGGCTCCTTTCCTATGGATAAGAAGCTTGGTCGGCCGGCCTTCAATTTCATAAGTTTCGATCTTGGCGATATTATGGGCGACATCATAAACGAGGTTCATGCCTAACCTGTCGGCCGGTTTGTCGAATACCGTTTCGAAAGATTGGCGAACATGATGAGTGATTACCTGGCGGTTGGCGAAAGCGGCGTTGGCGGCGCAAGCCATGGCGCCGAAATACTGTCTTCCTTCGGTGGATGATATCGGCGCGCAGGCCAGTTCGCGGTCATTGGTCGTGATACCATAGCGTTTCATGGCGGAACCGAAACTCTGGAGGTAATCGGTGCCAATCTGATGTCCGAAGCCGCGTGAGCCGCAGTGGATCATGATCGTGACCTGGCCGGGCGCCTCGACACCGAGGAGTCTCGATATCTCAGCATCGCACCCTTGATCGAATCGCACGGCCTGAACTTCGAGGTAGTGGTTGCCCGAGCCCAGTGTGCCGATCTGATCTATTCCTCGATTGACGGCTTTATCTGAGACTGCCGATGGGTCGGCGCCCGGAATCTGGCCGCGCTGTTCGATACGGTTGAGGTCCTCCTCCCAGGCGTATCCGTTCTTCTGGCACCAGGCTGCCCCCTGAGTAATGACGTTTGTAAAATCCCTGCGGCTTAATGATACAGAGCCGCTTTTCCCGACCCCCGCGGGTATGTTACGGAAAAGCGTGTCGACCAGTTCTTTCAACTTGGGCCGAACCTCATCCTCGGTGAGGCTGGTCCGTATCAGGCGGACACCGCAATTGATGTCAAAGCCGATTCCACCCGGAGATATGATTCCCTCGTCCATGTCAAACGCTGCCACGCCGCCGATCGGGAACCCGTATCCCCAATGGCCATCGGGCATGCACCAGGCATACTGGCGAATCCCCGGCAGGCAGGCAACGTTGGTGACCTGGTTGTAGACCCCCTCGTCCATCCCGGCCATAAGTTTCTCCGAGGCCACGATACGGGCCGGCACTTTCATGCCCGGTTTTTGATCGGGCGGAATTTCCCAGATATACTCGCTGATTCTCTTTTTTTGCATAATTCAAATCCCTACAGATCGAGCACCATCCTGGTCACAAATTCCCCGTCGCGCTCGGTTATATTCAGGCGGTGGTGTGTCACCGCCTTGACATCGGTTTTGATGACATGCTTATCATAACTGATCGGCTCGCCTTTTACAATGGAAGTTAGCGATTTTTTGTCCTCGGCGATATGGATTTCGAAATAAGAGAAAAAGGATTTCTCGGTGTCTTTCAGATAGATGAGTTCGGCGATATAATTATACAGGAGCTCGTTTTGATCTTCGCCATCGACCATGAGATTGTACTCTTTCGATGGCTCGACCCGTTCGATCTCGGTTATGGCGGTAAAGCAGGCCGTGGCGCAGGCCTTGAAAAGATCCTCGAGCGTTCGGCCATAGGCGTCGAAAATGAAATCGGCCGAGGCCAAATCCTCAACGATTTCGAATCTGAATTCAGCGCGTTTCATAAAGTGTATGCCAGACTGAAAATTTCCACCCTCGCGGCGCCAACCGATAGGAGCGCCTCGGAGGCCTCATATACCGTGGCGCCGGTGGTGACAATATCGTCCACCAGCAGGATATGCCTGCCTGCGATCCCGGGCACAAGCGGGGGCGGCACGGCAAAAGCGTCCCTGACATTATTCCAGCGCATATCCTCAGCGAGCCTGGCCTGCTGGAAAGTAGCCCGGGTGCGTTTCAAGCCATTTGGGCAGAATTCCATGCCGCAGAGCTCGGCCAGGCGTCGGGCCAAGAGCTCCGACTGGTTATATTGCCTTTGCCTCTGCCGTCTCTTATGAAGCGGTACCGGCACAATCAATTGATTCTCCAATCTCGTGAGCCTTCTCAACATGGGTCCGTGCGCCATCTCCATCAGCCGTATTCCCAATTCGCGGGCCCCATGGAATTTGAACTGGAGTATGCATTCCTGGAGTTCGTTTTCGTAATTGCCCCAGTAATACAGATGCAGGTGGGCAGGTGGATGACAGGTGACGCAGGGACCGCCGCCATTCGGATTCCCGCAAAAGGGGCAAACCGGGCCAAAACCGACATTCTTATTATTCAGCGATTCGATACAGTTTTCGCAAAGCAGCTTATCATCAGAGACACTCTGGCCGTCGTCGGCAGAGTCGCGCTCTCGGCCACAGCAGAGGCATGACCATGGGGCCAGGAATTCCTGGAAATCGAGGTAGAGGCCGAGCGCGCCCCGAAGAGTCTTATGCCACGCTTGTGCCAGCACGGGTCCCGGCCTGCCTGCGCCATCTGGTGTACGTAATAATATAGGCCACAATCGACCCAACCACAAGGAGCGCCGATAGGAGCTGATTTCGCGAGAGGTGCTGATGGTCTATCGTCGCGAAAACCATCGAGTCCTCGTAATATCGGTAGAAATCGATAGAGAATCTCCAGGCGCCGTACAATCCCAGCGTGATCCAGAACGAGTGGCCATCGAATTTCTTGAACCTCTCGCTCCAGAGTACAATGAACAGGATGACAAACCCTGCAATCGCCTCGTAAATCTGAGTCGGTATCAACGGCGTATCGGGGAAAACGTACCCCGCCAGGGAATCGGAGGGGAAAATCACCCCCAAGGGGCTGTGTGTCGGCAGGCCAAAACAGCAGCCGTTCAAGAAACATCCGATACGGGTTATCCCTATCCCGAGGGCGAACATCGGCATCATGACATCGCATACCGGCCAGGGACTCATTCGTTTTATCATGAAAAACAGGAATGCCGCGATTATCGCCAGCACAACCCCTCCCATCATGGATAGCCCCGCTATGCCGACATATCCGGAATGAAAGGGATTTATAATGTCGAGGAGGTTGTTGGAAAACTCCTCGGTGTGGTAGATGACATAGAAGAATCGCGAGCCGATCAGCGCGGCTACGAGCACGATAAATGACAAATCGATTACGGCATTTTGATTCAAGCCCGCTTTGTTGGCCCTTTTTATGGACAGGTAGACTCCCAGGAGAAAGGAAATCGCCAGCAGCAGGCCATAAGACCTGACAAACGAAATTCCGATAAATTTCAGCGGTTCCGGATACATCGGCTTTCCTTTATTTAACTACATGGTATTTGCCATCGTCTTACTTCATGATAACGGCATTAGTTTCATGTGGCATTGCGCTTTTGTCAATACTCCTGCCAATCGCGGTTAATAGCCATCAAGAATCCGATTGCAGCCCAAAAAAACAGGAGTGACGAGCCTCCATAGCTCAGGAATGGCAACGGCAGCCCTGTCACCGGCATAAGGCCCATGGTCATGCCGATATTGAGCAACACCTGGAAAACCAGCACGGACATGAGGCCGCAGGCAATATAGCTGTAAAAAGCATTCCTGGCCCTGTAAGCAGTCGAAAAGCCCTTATAAAACAGCCATCCGAAAAGACCCACGACGATAATCCCCCCTATGAGACCGAATTGTTCCGAGAGGGCCGAGAAGATGAAATCGGTATGCTGTTCCGGCAGAAAATTGAGTTTGGTCTGAGAACCTTTCAAGAAACCCTGGCCAAATATACCCCCCGCTCCGATAGCGATCTTGCTCTGAATAATCTGGTAGCCCGCGCCGCGCGGGTCCTGGCCGGGATCGAGGAAGATGATAATCCTCATCTTCTGGTAGCCGTGGAGCTTGTTCCAGAGCAAGGGGGTAATCATGCCGAATCCCAGATTCAAGATAAAGAAGAAGAATCCCTGTACCACTGTCAAGCGCGAGATTAGTATCAAGACGAGCAGCAGCAAAAAGAATATGCCCCACGAAAACCAGTGAATGGCGGCGAGCATGCTGATAAGGGGAGTAATCATGAGCAGGATGCGGTTAAGCGGCATGCCGGTCCAAATCAATACCCCAAAAAATAGCGCGAAAAATACCAATGAACTTCCCAGGTCGGGCTGGACCAGGACAAGCCCGGCCGGAATCCCGATAATAATCAGCATCACGAAGACCCAGGAAAACCTCTCATAATCGAGTTTTCTGAATGCAAGATACCGGGCCAGAGCAATAGCCACCGCCAGCTTTGCAAATTCCGACGGCTGGAAGCTGAAAGGGCCCAGGCGAAACCAACGCTCGGCGGTCTCCCCCGAGGTGACCAGAAGCAGGCCCAGGAGAATTAATATCACTCCATAATAGGCAAACGACAGAACCTCGTGCACGCGCAGGGGCACGTAATAAATGGCAAGGCATAGCGCCAGCCCCACCAGGAGCCACATGATCTGCCTGGAATAGAGTCCATGCTCCGATGGCGCCGCCGAATAATATGTGGCGGAATAAATCAGGATGATACCGATGAGGCTAAGTACCAAAGGCGGGATGAAAATACCTAAATTAAATGTCCTGCTCATAAATTAATTTACAGGGTTGTATGCGATCGTAGAATCGGTGCCAACGCCAAAATACTGCTCCAGGACTCGTCGGGCAACCGGTGCGGCGACCGAACCCCCATGGCCGGCGTTTTCCACCAGGACAGCAACTGCGATCTCCGGGTTTTCGGCAGGCGCATAGCAGATAAACCAGGCATGATCCTCGCCATGCGGATTCTGAGCGGTGCCGGTCTTGCCGGCAACCGAATAACCTTTGACTGCGGCCTGATGGGCTGTTCCTGAGGGGGCGCTGACAACTCCCTTAAGGGCTTCTTTCAATATGGCCAGGTTTTGCGCTGAAATCGGAAGCCGTCCCACTTTCTCCGCCGCGAACTCGGTGGTGTCGTTATCGGGAGTGATTATTCTCGTAACCAACCTGGGTTGATACATATCGCCGCCATTGGCGATAGCCGCATAAATGGCCGCCATCTGCAGAGGGGTCACAAGTATTTCGCCCTGGCCTATGGCCAGGTTGACAACGAGGAATTTGGTCCAGCCGGCATCGCCGTAGCGTTTGTTGAAATAGGCCTGGTCGGGCGCCAGGCCGGGTAGCTCGCCGGGCAGGTCGATGCCTGTCTTTTGGCCGAAATAGCACCCCTTGGACATCCTGCCCCAGTCGCCGACTCCGTCCCGAACGCCGAGCTGGTAAAAATAAACATCGCATGACTGGATGATCGCGTCGACAAGGCCCAATGAACCATGCCCCTCCTTCCGCCAGCATTTGAAGACGCGGTTGCCAAACCTCTTGGCACCGGCACAAGAATCGAATCTGGTTAGAGGGCTGATATGTCCATACTCCAAACCGGCGGCGGCTGTGAATATCTTCATGGTCGATCCTGGCGGGAACGTCCCCTTGATGGCCCTGTTGAAAAGCGGATGGAGCGGATCCAACGATACAGCCTTCCATTCGTCGGGGGTGATGACCCCCGAGAAAGCATTGGCGTCGAAATCCGGCACCGATGCCAGGGCGCGAATACCACCATCGCGCACGTCGATAGCGACTACGGCGCCTGAGCCGCGGGCTCTTAGTTCATCCTCGGCGATTTTTTGAACCCCCCAGTCGATCTCGAGGTTGAGCGCCGAGCCGCGGATCGGATTAAGGCGGGGCCGCTCCGGAAATTCGCCCAGTATTCGTCCGGCGGCGGTCACCTCGAGGTACTTGAATCCATTTTGGCCCCGGAGTTGTTCTTCGTATTGCTTTTCTATACCCTCTTTGCCGATTATGTCACCGATAACGTAACCCGCATATTTGGGCCTGGTCAACTCCTGCTCAGTTATCTCGCCCACATACCCCCAGATATGCGAGCCCATATTATCGGCCGGATACTGCCTTGTCGATTCCACCTGGAATGTTATGCCGGGGAAATCGAGATTATGCTCCTCGATATAAGCGACAGTCCCGAACTCGACATCGCGCTTGAGTCGGATCGGCTGGAATTTGCCCTGCCATCCTAACTTGATTTTCTCCTTAATGTCTTCGGGCGGCTGGCCCATCACGGGACTCAAGCGAGAGACCACGGTATCGAGGTTCTCGACCTCATATGGCAGGATAAACATCGAATAAGACGGGCGGCTCTTGACAAGGATGGCGCCATTGCGGTCGGTAATGAGACCCCTTGGAGCCAGGATCGGCACCATTCGGATGCCGTTCATTTCGGAGGCCTTTTTATAAAAGTCGGTGGAGATGACCTGCATGGCGAAAAGCCTGACGGCGATGACTGCCAGGGCGCCGAAAACAGTCAGCATGATAAATCGATAGTTGTATTTCCGCCTGTCTACCGCTGCATCAGTCATGCCAGGTCCCTGTATCCGTACCTCTGTCTGAAAATCATGATGATAAGGCCGATTACGGCTGATGTATACACTGCTATTAAGAAGGATTCGGCCACCATTTTCGAAAAATTACCCATGAAAAATTGAGGCGCCGGAAAAAAACGGTATATGACGTGATATAGGAATGTTCCCAAAAAGACCATGGTAGATTCAAACCAGGGGTTTTCAAGATATATCGTCTCGCGGACAACACCGACGCCGTAGGCCAGAAAAGACGCCAACAGAGTCATCCAGCCCAGTTTCTGGGGATCGAGCAGGTCGATCGAGAATGCCAGGGCGAATGCGAACCAGACTCCGGTCAGCCGCCCATATCGTAGAGCGATGACAATTATGACCGCAATGAGGATATCGGGGAAAACTCCCCTGATCGCCAGGCGCGGGGTCACGACCACCTGAATGAAGGTGACGCAGGCCCAAGTCAGGAAATAAAACAGCGTCGGCATGCTACCTGCCCACCTGCAGGGTTGGGGTTGTCGTGGCCGGCAGAACAAAAACCTCGTCGAGGGCGGCCAGGTCGGCGCCGGGCAAGACTTTGATATCTCGGAACAGGCCGCTTTCCCGAGCCTCAGTTCTGATTACTATTCCTATGAACAGGCCCTCGGGAAAAATACCACCGAGGCCCGACGTTACGACGCTGTCGCCCACCAACGCCGATTCCTCTATCGGCACATCGCGCATGGTCAGATAATTTCCGCCGGTGTACGTTATGATCCCCTGGGCCCGGCTGGCCTGAATCCTGGCCGCCACCTTGCATGCGGGATCGAAAAGGAGCTGGACTGTCGCCGAACGCCAGCCGGAGGCAATCGTTTTACCGACAATGCCGGCAGCCGACATTACGGGCATGTTAGGTCCTATGTTGCTTTCGGTGCCGACCCCTATCAACATCGATTTATAAGGATACCCAAAGGATATGGCCACGACTTCGGCGGGCACCGGTCTCATGGGAGCATGGAGACTGAAGCCGAGCATGGTCCGCAGCCGGTCGTTTTCGTATTGATTTTCGATCAGGCGCGAGACCAGGACGGTCAGAGAATCGACCTTGCGGCTCAGTTCGCGGTTGGCCTCAAACGTGCTGTCGATACGGCGCAGATACCTGTCGAGTTCGCTATACGGATACAAAAGGGAAAGGGTCCCGATTCGTGAGACTGTGGTCTTGAGATCAAGGGGGAGCACAATCAAAATAGCCGATACAAACGTGGCTATGGATAATGGTATCAACTGGGGATTTCTTAATATCCCCCTTCGAAAATTCAGCATTTATTCATTTGAATCCAGAACTTCGATGAGATCCTCTTTATATTTGGCTTTCATCAGCTTCTGGCGATTTTTCTCGCTTTTCATCAGGTAAGAGAGCTTGGCCATGACATTCAGATGCGCCCCGATAGCGTCCTCCGGAGCCGCGATCAGGAAGAAGAGGTTGACAGGCTTGCGGTCCATGGCATCGAAATCCACACCCTCGTTCTTGCGCCCGAACGCGATCACGATACCCTTTACGGCGCGCGTCTTGGCGTGGGGAAAGGCGACCCCGTATCCGACTCCCGTGGTGACGAGTTTCTCACGCTCCAGCACGGCCTTGAGCAGCTCGTCCTTGTTCTTGACCATTTGAGAATTAGCCGCCAGATCAACCAGTTCGCCGATTATCTGGTCCTTGGTCTGTCCCTTCAAGTTGAACGAAATGACATCATCTTCACAAAACCTCGACAACTTAATCATCGTGCCTCCATTTAAAATTTCTCCGCTTCGTTGATCAGCATGATAGGGATATCATCCTCGATAGAGAAGCGCAAGCGGCATTGATGGCAAATCAATTTTTCATTGACGCGGTCGTATTCCAGGTCGCCCTTGCACAGCGGGCAGGCCAGAATGGCAAGCAGCTTGTCGGATAACATGACTTCTCTCCTCACGTTTCCATGAAAACGCCCATGGCTCTGTATTTGCGCAGGCGCTCCAGAAGAAGCGTTTGTTTATCCTTATTCATCAGTATCTTTAAATGATCAAGAAGGCTTTTTTTCAGATATTCGGCGGCCCTGGCCGGATCACGATGGGCTCCCCCGAGCGGCTCCGGAATGACGCCATCGATAATATTGAGATTGACCAGGTCCTCGGCAGTCACCTTCAAGGCGTCGGCGGCCTGGATACGATTGGCCTCGGCCTGTTTGGGGTCCTCGACCTCTTTCCAGAGAATGGCCGCGCAACCTTCGGGCGAGATGACCGAATACCACGAGTTTTCCATCATCAGGATGGTATCCCCGATGCCGATCCCCAGCGCCCCACCGGAGGCGCCCTCGCCTATGATAGCGATAAGGATCGGCACCTCCAGAACCGACATCTCCCTGATGTTGCGGGCGATGGCCTCGGCCTGCCCCCTCTCTTCGGCGCCGATTCCCGGATACGCGCCGGGCGTATCGACAAATATTATAATCGGCAGTTCGTATTTTTCGGCCAGCTTGAAAAGTCGCAGGGCTTTGCGATAACCCTCGGGGTGGCACATGCCGAAATTCCTGTACTGACGCTGCTTGACATCGCGACCTTTCTGCTGTCCCACCACCATTACAGGATCGCCGTCGAGCCGGGCGAATCCGCCGACCAGGGCTTTGTCATCGGCAAAAAGCCTGTCGCCGTGGAGCTCGATGAAATCGGTAAAAATGATCGGGATATAATCAAGCGTGTAAGGCCTCAGCGGGTGGCGGGCTAATTGCACGCGCTGCCAGCGCGTCAGACCGGAATAGACATCGGATTGCAGCTTGTCGCGTCGTTCTTCCAGTTCGGCGATTTCGTCGCGCAACCAGCCGACATCGCCAGGCGCCAGCTCTTTCATCTCGCGGATCTTGCGATCCAGCTCGACTATCGGTTTTTCGAATTCGAGATAATATTTATCGTCCATTGTCGCCTCCCGATTTCATTCGTCGGGATAAAATCAATCCGATAAATATAATGAAAATGCCCTCCAGGACAAGCATAATGTTGGCCCGGCCGAGGACGAAACCGACGGCCATTATCGAAAATTGGATGCTGATGACATAGAATATCCAGACCACGCTGCGATGTGAAATTCCGCTTTCGAGAAGGTAGTGAAAAATGTGGCGGCGGTCGGCGATATAAATCTTCTGGCCGGTTGCCGCCCGACGAACCGTGGTCGTGACCATCTCCAGGACCGGGACTCCCAGGGCCAACAGTGGAACGAACATGATGATGGAGGCGTAGCTCTTCGGCCAATAAAGCGAGGTCACCCCCAGCACGTAGCCGATAAAGAGCGACCCGGAATCGCCCATGAAAATCTGGGCAGGGTGGTAATTGAATTTCAGGAAAGCGATCGATATACCGAAAATTCCGGCGGCAAAGAGCGAGGCCAGGGGCAGGTCGAGCACCACGCTAAGTATCAAAAATGTCAGCGATGAGATACCGGCGATTCCGGCGGCCAGCCCGTCAAGGCCATCGAGGAGATTGAAGGTGTTGGTAATAGCCACGATCCAGATCACGCTCAACGGAATTCCCCAGAAACCCAATTCAACCAGCTTGTAGTAAGGCACATTCAAAACATCGGCGCGCACACCGCAGAGCACCGGAAAGAGGGCCGCGCCGGCCTGCCAGAGAAATTTGACCGGCGGGCTGATGCCGCGAATATCATCGACCAGGCCGAGGGTGAAAATGATGAATCCGCCCGCCACGACACCGGCGATCCCCTGCCAGTCGTTGTGCCAGAGCTGGGGATTGGCCATGAATCCCAGCCAGATCGAAAACGTAAACGAGATGACGAAAGCCACACCCCCCAGTCGCGGTATAGGAGAGGTATGAATCTTGCGCGGCCCCGGATAATCGAGCAAGCCCTTCTTGATACAATATGATTTTACAATCGGTATGATAATGTATGTCAGGTACGCCGAGAGAAGGGCCACAAGAAAGTACCCCGGTATGCGAAGATTCATCGCCTGCCTCCGCCGCCGAAAAAGATCAGGAGCGAGCTTGCCAGAAATCCGCAAGAGAGCGCAGCAGCCAATAATAAATTGCGCACAGGTTGATTGGCATTATGCTTCATGAAGTATTTCAGAACCGAGAGATGATGGTGGAAAGATGTAAAATACGGCCTCGCTCTTGTCGATTGTCTCCAGCCATGAATGACCTTGATATCGGGCAGTAGCCAGATGCCAAGTCTCTCCGCACCTATTCTCTTGCACAAGTCGATATCCTCGAGGTACATGAAAAACCTCTGGTCGAACCCGCCCAGGGAGCGGAACAGCTCGGTTTTGATCATGGCGGCCGTGGCAGAGACAGCCGGAACCGATATCGGAGCCCCGCTCAAACATTGAATATATCCGGCCTGTTTCTCGCGTGTGAGTCCGAGCTTAAATAGCGGCGAACCCCGCCCAAATAAAAAATCCAGGCGTGTCGGCAAGCTCCGGGCGGAAAACTGAGGAGTACCATCGGGCGAGACCATCAAGGGCGAAATCAATCCAACATTCTCGGTCCGGCAGGCATAGTCGTGAAGCGATTTCAATGTCCCCGGCGGCAGGATAGTATCCGGGTTCAAGATGAGTAGGTGCGTGCCATTTGCCATGCCTTGCCCCAGGTTGACCCCCGCTCCGAATCCGATATTTTTCCCGAGGATTACCTTTTTTATCGGCAGGGATTCCAGGAATTCGGCCGTGCCGTCGCGAGACCCATTATCGACTACAATCACCTGGCGCGAGATACCATCCTGAGCGGCTATTGAATCGAGGCACTCCTTGAGCGGACCCAGGCATTTGTAACTGACAATGATAATGGAAATGTCGATTTGTTGAGGCAAGCCTCACCTTCGATCGGGATAATTTCATTTCTCGGGGGCCAGATGCCGTCGCGCGCCTACAAAACCGCCGGCCACCAGGCCGACGATTAAAATGAGCCATGATAAAATGGTGATGTTTTTGCCGAGAATGTATTTTGGATTCTCGATCCGGAATTCTATCTCGTGCGATCCGGGCGGCAATTCCACGGCCATGAAGGTGTAATCGGCGCGGAAAATGGGCAATTCCGACCCGCCGGAGAATGCTTTCCAATAAGGGTACCAATTATCCTGCAGGGCCAGGAGACCAGGTCCGGCGAGCGTGGCTTGCACCTTGATGCGATCCGGAGGCGATTTCAGGAATACTACCGTATCGGTTGGTTGCGAGGCCGGCTGGGTAATCGGCAGTGCCGGGTTCCTGTCGACTATGATCTTATTGACGTAATCAAAATCAGGCTGGTATAATCGCACCAGGGCCTTATCCTCGTCAGGAATCGTCTCGTATTGATATACTATGCGGGCGCGAGGTAAGGCGTTTCTATATCGATAGATCTCGACGCCGCCGGGCGAGGCCAGGCGTTCGAGCGACGGTGCATTTATCGCCTGCCGTGAGATGATATATTCCGCATTGGTCAGGGAAAGGAAGGATGGTTTTCCCAGGTTCGCTTGATTGGAGCCGCCAAGGAAAATATCAAACCATTTCAGCTGATTGCCGTGATACCCTACCACCTGTTCGATTCCGAACTGGGCCAGCAGGTTTTGGTTCGATAAGGTCTGAGGCAGGGCCAGTATCCGGAATGGCTGGGATTGCCGCTCGAGATAATTTACAGCCGGAATCTTAGCGAAGTAAGGCTGGTGATCGACAGTCCTGATGAATTTCATGTCGTTGATAATCCAGCTATCGATCAGCACCAGGCCGATAATCGCGACAGCGATCGCGGCAAAAGATATCTTGCGCGAGAAATAAGCCCAGAGCAGGGCGGCAATCGCGGCCAGCAAGAAAGCCCCCAGAATCAGACCGCCGGTTATGTTGGATAGGTTTGACTGCAGAAAGCCGAGTTGGCCGGGTTCAATTTTGGGGTAGAAAATCGAGGTGTAGATTTTCATTATGCTCATGCCGGAGGCGGCTATGATTAGCCCTTTTAGCAGGTATATCCCGGCCATGATAATCAGAACCAGCTCGATTTTTCCGCCATTGGTGATTTTCTTGTTTTTCTCGAATTGATCCACCGCCCGAGCGCCCAGGAACATCACGGCGAAACAGAAAAGGAACATTATCGTGGACGGCGCCCGGAATTTGCTTACAAATGGGACAATATTATAAATGGGTTTGAAAATGACCCCCGAGTCTCCGAGCGCATATAGCAGGGCGAAAACGGCCATTCCCAGGAAAAAGAATGAATAGCGGTCGCGATAAATGAACAAGCCGACCAGACCGAGAATAATCGCCACCAGGCCGGCGTATTCGCTGTTAATTTTGAAATAATTCTTGCCCCAGTAGGTCTGCTCGGTTGAAAGGGGCGGATGATTCGAAAGGGTGCTGTAGCCGGATAAACCGGGCACGATTTGAGAGAATGCCTCCTCAGCATGGAGCGCCCAGGAGGAGGCATATTCATAACCCCTGCCCTCGGCCGCGCGAGGCGAGAATCTACGGACATAATCCTGTGTCGGCCAGATCGAAACCAGCGCCAGGCAAAGGCCGAATCCCATGGCTATGATGAATCCGGCGATCGCTGTAACCCTGTCCCTAGCCACCCTATTTTCTTTGAAAAGGAATATCAGGCGGAGCAGAAAATAGGCCCCGACGCACCACATGGAGAAATAGGCAAACTGCGGATGATTGGCCAGAATCAAGAGCGCGAATGCCACCGCGAAAGGCCACCACCAAAGCAGATTCCGCCTTCGGAACCCGATCTCTATCGTGTAAAGCAGGAAAGGCAGAAGGCTGGTGACATACATCCTGCCGTCATGCCCGGCGTAAACGAGCGATACCAGGAATCCCGAGAGCATGTAAATCGTGCCGCCTATCACTGAGGCCCAGACCGTAATTTCCATTTTTCGCAGGTATAGATGGGTGAAAACCCCCGCCAGGAATACCGTTATGACGAGCTTATACCCCAGCGCCTTGAAGAGCGGCAGGACAAATTGCAGCGCGGCCAGAGGGTAGAAAGTATCCCCATGCATGGCATCGACAAAAGGCAGGCCGCAGAATATATAGGGATTCCAGAGCGGTATACGATGATATTCCCTGACAAAGTCGGCATAGAAAGAGCGGAAGAAGATTCCGGCCTCGATCGTATCGGAGCCGAACAGCATTTTATTGCTGAAGATGAAGCCTGCGAAGACAGTGACGGTCAGCACCAGAAAATAAATATAGGGCCATCGCTCGCGAAGGAATTTTTTCATATCCATTTTATTACCCAAGTCAATCCAAATGCGATCAATTCCGCAATCGTCATTATTATTCTATAGCCAACCGCCACGGCCGCCGGCAGCGGCGCCGGAAATCCCGGCACCGAGGCCAGGAATAAGGCAATTACACCCTCCCGAACTCCCAGGCCGCCCGGGGCAAACAGCGCCAAAAATCCGATTGCCACAGCCGCCGCCAGTATCGCGGTCATGGGAATATACAATTGAATTTCGACCGGGGTCAACGCATTTGAGAATAACCAGAGGCCGAAGCCGAAAATGAACCAACATATCAGGTATAGGAAAAACAACTCGACGGCTCTGGCGATCGGGAGCCGAATTCTCACCTGCTGACGCTTGATTAGCTTCATCGCCCAGTTCATAAGGGGTTGGCCGAGGTCGGGCCTGATTGCGACCAACAGCAGAATTATGAGGACCGGTACCGCCGACCACCTGGACATCAGGCTTAAATCATCACCGAAACTGATCAAGCCCGATAACAGGGAAGCCGCGAAGAGCGAGATACCGGATAGCACTGAATAAGCCTGACCGATAAGCGAAGTCGTAATCGACACGCCCTCGGGAATTCCCTTATCCGCGGCGAAATAGGCGGATCCCACGATTTGCCATATCTTGCCAGGCAGGTACTTGCCGAGATTGGCCTTGAAATAGATGATAAAAACATCACGATACGGCACCTGGTGACCGAAAGCGTTGAGGACCCGCCCCCAACACCAGGCCGACATGACCCAGGCTGCCATAACCGCCAAAAATGCGAGAGCCGCATGGAGGAAATTGAAATGCGGCCCCATTTTTTCGAATTCATTCCAATTGGCGAGAAGATTCCGGAATAGGAAATAAAATATTACTCCAACAAGTATTATCTTTAGAGCGGACTTAAGATGCTTCAATGTCGGTCGTGTCTTATAAGGTGAGCCGAGCCTCCTGGAATGGCTGCGGCATCGCGTTTACTTTTTCCCCTTGATCGATTCTATCTCGTCTCTTATTGAAACGATGACCTCGGCCAAAAACCCGAGTGAAAACAACATCAATCCCGATAACACAAACAGGATGACAAGGTAAAGCCATACCCTGGACCCGTGAGTCGTGAAAAAGCGCAGGTATAAGGCAAGCAAGCCGGTAATAAATCCCGCGAATATCGACAGGACACCCAGCGTGCCGAAAAACCTCAGGGGCTTCCTCGTAAACGAGACCTGGAATTTTACCGCCAGGAGGTCGAGCACTCCACCCAGGATTCGCCCCGTACCGAATTTGCTCTTGCCGGCGTGGCGAGGATAGACATTGACCTTGACCTCGTCGATATTGAATCCGGTCTCGGCGGCCAGCACTACCATGTATCTATGCCAGTCGCGCCTCATCCTGATTCTATCGATGACATCCTTCTTAAACGTTTTCACGGAATTCAGGTCGTGAACCTTGACATTGAAAAGGGTCTGGCAAAGCTTGTTGTAGACATATGAGACAAATCTCTTCTGGTATCTGCCCTGTTTCCAGCCGGTCACAAGGTCGGCGCCCCTATCGATTCGATTGATCATGCGCGGAATATCCTGCGGATGGTATTGAAGATCGGCCGGATAAAAAACATAAACCGAGCCTCGAGCATTTTGGAACCCGGTTTCGAGGGCGGCGGTCAGGCCGCGATTGTTCTTATAACTCACAACCCTCAGCCAATGGTGTCGAATTGCCGCGTCGCGCGCCCTTTCGGCGGTCTTGTCGGTCGATCCGTCATCGACCAGTATAACCTCCCAATCGATCCCGACCCTCGAGATGACCTCCTGGAACTGGTCCAAGAGAGGCTTGATATTGTCCTCCTCGTTGAAAGCCGGTATGATGACACTAACACGAATTCTTCGCCGGTCGGTGGATTGTCTTTGTTGAGGTCTTTCCGGCGCTCGCTCTGGAGGTCTCTCGCGAGGTCGATCGCGGTTATCGCGCCGTTGGTCGCGGTGTTCGCGAGGGTCGCCGCGTCGTTCCGGCCGTGGTCTGGGCCTTTCGGGCCTGGGCCTTTCAGCCATCGACTGCTCAGCCCTCGGTTGATCGGCTGCCGGCCTATCTTGCTTACGCTCCGGCGATGGCTCAGCCTTTGGAATGGCCGCCGGTTTCGCGGCCGGAGAAACAGGCTCCGGCGGTGGCTCAGGCGGCGCTGCTGAAACCTCCGGCATCGGGATATTGAGTGAAGCCTGGGTCTCGACATGGGGCGTAGCAACGCCCTGAACCGGCTCACGCGGAGATGAATCGGCGGGATGTTCTCCAGCCGACGGGATAATTGGCCGCGTCTTCTTCACGCGCCTGCGGCCGAAAAGATTTTCATCTGGTGACATGACATTCCTAACCTAAGTGTTCTTGATATAATTTCTGAGAATCTCCAACTGCTTTAGAATCGATTTGTCATCGGGCCTTAAATGCAGCGCTTTCTGATAAGCCCGCAAGGCCTTTTCGGGCTGAGGAGGAGTGCTCTTAATATAGGAATCCCCCAACAACCACCAATAATTCATATTTCCTTCATCGAGTTGCACCAAAGATTCAAGATATTCGTAATTCGGATTTTCTCCCGCTGTGACTAATTGAATCCGCATTCTCAACAATACCGATGAAATTGTCTCGCCATTTAACCGTTCATATTCATCAAGCATTACTAGCGCCAAATCAATCCGTTTACCAAGCAAAGCAATGACTGCAGATTCATAGGAGCTCGGCATATACTGCTTCGCCTTCAGATTAGGCGAGTTCGGTGCTATTAAATATACGTTTATTGGGTAGCCACGCAAATAATATGTGGTGACAAGGGGGGCATTATTCATTATTTCGGGGTAATCCTTGAACGCCCTTCTCTCATTAGATCCCTCCCCCCCGCCTGCTTCGATTGCGACATGAGTGGCCGGAATATCATTGAAAAAATTCTTTTCCACAACTGGCACTCCGAACATTTTGATTACTGACCCAAAGTTATTTTCCTGAGTCAATGCCGAGCTATAAGAACCAATAACGACCGCATCTTTTGATAATACCCTGCCGAGATCGCGGGAGGAGTTGGAAATTGTCTTCTGCAATTTGAAATTATTGCCGAAAAACAGCCAATTCTGATTTATCACAAAGGCGATTATCGCCAGCGGCATGATAAACAGGCTGATATTCTTGACAAAATTGATTTCTTTGAGCTTATATTTATGGATGGCAATTGCCGTCAATGTGACAACTATGCCCATCAACATTGCCGCTGGAATATATTTCTGGATTATTTCTATGCTTCTCATGTCAAATTTGGGGATAAGTAGCAACTGTGCGCTTATATACGATCCGGCCATATAGACCATTATGAAAAATGGCCAAATCCTATTTCCCCAATCGATATTTGTTTTGGTAAGGAGTATAAGCCATCGTGCGGAAAGGTAAGCCGCCGGGGGAAAAATGATCATGGCATATCGCATCGGCCTGTAATTCCAAGGGAATAGAAATACAAACATACCTAGAAGCCAGAAAGCGTTAAAAAGATCAGTACGATCAACTTCTTGAAGAAGTTGCTTTGAAGGCGCTAGGCTGATCCCAATAACAGAGGCGAGGCCCAAAAAGCCCGCGACCAATATGATAGTCTGCTTGGACCATAACCTGATATCGAAGCCATATGAATAAAATTGTACTAGAAACATCTTTACAGACTCAAGCGCTTTGGGAAAGCCGTACATGCCGGTGGAGATTTCAGAGATATAGCCTCCTACATCGGCCCTTGCGGGCATATACATGAACACCGTCCACAATATCAGAATAAATGCATACCCAATCAGGAATGAATATAAGACGTTGAACTTATGCCAGCTTCTTCCGGCCTTCTGCAGCAACTCAATAATCAAAATTAGAGCTGCGAGGGGAAGAAATGCTATGGCAAGCAATTTCCCAAAGAACGCGGCAGCAGCGAATAGCATTCCAGCAGCAAATGAATGCAAAACGCGTTGGCTCTTTTTTAGCAAGAAATATGACGCCGAAGAAATCAAAGCCAATGTTGTGACCTCAAGAAAAGTAAGCGTGCCATAATTGATAAAAATATAATTGAATCCCAGAAATACTGTTCCTAACATGGCCTGCCCATGACTTCTTTCCTTCCACAAATTATAACTGAAAAGCATGACCAAAAGGGACAATGCTAGCGCGACAAAATTGGCCTGCGCTCGCCCGGTGCCAAGCAATCTAAAAATAGGATAGGCGATAATAGTGGTTACGTTGTTAACGAAAAAGGTATAACGCGAATGGAAGATTTCATATGAATTGAAAAGCGCCTTATTGCGCGCAAATGAAGTATATTGAGGGGGGTCGGTCGATAATTCCTGGCCTGTCGAAATGCCAAATGGCGTGTCATTGTTCAAAATGAGGAATCTGTAAATAATAAAGGCCAGAAAAACTAAATCTAAAATAAGACTCTTGGCCAGTTTTGAATTTTGCCCATCATTCATGTTTTTTCCGCGATGGATATTATCGATTGACCAAAGGGCGGCTTTACAAGGCGCTCGATATGACTAAGTATCGGTACAATATATTTGTCGTATACTCTAACCTTCACAGTCGAAGTGCGCTCATTTCTAACCACCTTATTGGTGTAATACCATGCCAGGAGGCCTATAGAATTGAAATATCTGACGTTGAATGTCGAGAAGCCAGCACTATTCAACTTTGAAATTAAATCGCCCACCGAATATCGTCTAAAATGCCCGTCAACGCGGTCTATTGTGCCGAAGGCGAACTGGAAAGCTGGCACCATTAAAATTAATTTGGCTTTGTCGCAGACAATGGAATTCATGTTTTTCAATGCATTTAGATCGTCACCTATATGCTCCAAAACATTGAGACAAATCACAGTGTCAATTTCCTGCTTCACCCAATAATCCATTTCTGTAATCCGGGTAACATCAAAATTTGCGATAATGATATTTGGGTGATTTGCGAATCGATTCCGTAGGATTTCAATACAATTTTCCGCAATATCTGTGGCGTGAACTTTCGAGTGGTTCCGCAAAAAATTGGTGAATGTTCCTATGCCTGCGC
>MEWP01000151.1:24056-24241 GCA_001775395.1 candidate division Zixibacteria bacterium RBG_16_53_22
AATTGCCTATATAGTCCTTTATATTATTCCAAATCCAGCAATTGTAATTGCCCGCCATCGCCATCGTCTCTAATTCATGAATTGCCCGATAATCGTACTCCAGCTCCCCGTTCATTTTTTTACCCTGTATTTTATCAGTGTCCAGACAGCTTCAAGGCCGTCCCAGGCGTTTATCTTCTTGCCTT
>MEWP01000152.1 GCA_001775395.1 candidate division Zixibacteria bacterium RBG_16_53_22
TGAGTTGATCGCGCCGATCGCCATGGAGAAGGAGCTGCGCTTCGCCATCCGCGAAGGCGGCCACACCGTCGGCGCCGGTGTCATCACCGACATAATTCAGTAACCAGGAGAGCGAGTCTATAAAATGAACGGGCAAAAAATCAGAATCAGGCTCAAGGCTTACGACCACGCGGCGCTCGACCGCTCGGCCAGGGAAATCGTGCGGACAGTCACCCGTACCGGCGCCAAGATATCCGGCCCGGTGCCGCTTCCGACGAAGAGAACGGTCTATACCGTTCTTCGTTCGCCGCACGTCGATAAGAAATCGCGCGAGCAGTTCGAGATGAGAATTCACAAGAGGCTGATTGATATTTACGATTCCAGCCAGCAGACAATCGATTCGCTCATGCGTCTGGATTTGCCGGCGGGGGTTGACGTCGAGATTAAAGTTTAATATATTGAAAGCTTTGATTTGATTATGAATGCGATGTACGGAAAGAAAATAGGGATGACGCGGATATTCACCTCCGACGGTGATTCTATCGGCGTCACCGCCATCGAGGTCGAACCCGCGACTGTCGTGCGTGTCAAGACCAAGGATATCGACGGCTACAAGGCCGTGGTTGTATCCTTTGGAAAAATCAGGCAGAAGCTGGTGACCAGGCCCTTCAAAGGCCAGTTCGAAAAAAACGGCGCCGAGGTCAAGAAGTATCTGCGCGAAATCCGCATGGCTGGCGACCAGTTGCCTGAAAAAGGCTCCAAGATCGGAGTCGACATTTTTAAACCGGGAGAGAAAGTCCATATCTCCGGCGTTTCTCGTGGGCTCGGTTTTCAGGGCTCCGTCAAGCGACATCATTTCCGCGGCGGCCCCAAAACGCATGGCCAATCCGATAGACTCAGGGCCCCCGGCTCGGTTGGCGCGTCAAGCTACCCGTCGCGCACTTTTCTCGGGCAGAGGATGGCCGGCCATATGGGAGATGATAATGTGACGGTTAGGAACGTCAAGGTCGTCGGCGTTGAGCCGGAACAAAACCTCCTGCTCGTCAGCGGTCCGATACCTGGCCACAGAAATTCAATCGTCTATGTGAGAAAGGCAAGGTAACCGCAATGCCTGACGTCAAATTTATCTCCAAAGACGGAACCGAGGCCAGGACCGTGACGCTCAGCGGCCCGCTCTTTGAAACAGAGCCCAAGGGACATGTCATTCAAGAGTATGTGAAGGGTTTCTTGAGAAATCAGCGCCAGGGTACGGCCTCCACGCTGAACCGGGCCCGCATGAAGGGCGGCGGCAAGAAACCTTTTCGCCAGAAGGGCACAGGCCGCGCCAGGGCAGGGAGCAACACCTCCCCCTTGTGGACCGGCGGCGCCGTTGTTTTCGGGCCGACACCGAAAGATCACTATTCCAGGCTGCCCAAGGCGCTCAAGCGCAATGCGCTTCTCTCGGCGCTTTCAATGTGCGTGAAGGAAGGCAATTTCCAGGTTGTTGAGCTTCCCGACTTACCGGAGGCCAAGACCAAGCACGTAACCGCCTTTCTAAAAAAGCTCGGACTCTATGACAAGAGGACCATCCTTCTTTATGATGGCAAGAATGATAACCTGACGATAGCCTCAAGAAATATCAGAAATTTCGAGGTCAAGAGGGCTGAGTTGGTCAATCCTTATGATATCATGCGGCATGAGCGCGTTCTCGCGACCGAGCAGGGGCTCGAGAAGATAAAGGAGACTTTCGGCAATGGTTGAACCGGGGAAAATTCTCTACCAGGCCCTGATTTCGGAAAAGGCAACGACGCTCCAGGAAAAGGAGAACTGCTACCTTTTCAAGGTCGCCCCCGACGCCAACAAGATGGCTATCAGGCAGGCGGTCGAGAAGGCCTTTAATGTCAAGGTCAGGCAGGTTGCGGTAGCCAGTGTCAAGGGCAAGAATAAGAGACTTGGCAGATACCAGGGCCGACGTTCCGACTGGAAGAAAGCGTTTGTCTGGTTAAAACAGGGCGATAAGATTGAATTATTTGAAACTGTCTAAGGAATAGATAATGGGGATAAAGAAGTTTAAACCGGTGACTCCCGGTCGGCGTTTCATGACGGTCTCCGATTTTGCGGAGATCACCTCGGATGTTCCCGAGAAGGCCCTTCTAAAGCCTGTCAGAAAATCCGGCGGCAGGGGCAATACCGGTCGGGTCACGGCCAGGTATAGGGGCGGTGGTCATAAGAAGGCTTACCGCGTAATCGATTTCAAGCGCGGCAAGCCCGGCATTCCCGGACGAGTGGCGACAATCGAATACGATCCCAACCGCACAGCCAGAATCGCCCTGATACATTACGCCGATGGCGAGAAGCGGTATATCATCGCGCCCGACGGACTTCAGGTGGGCCAGGCCGTCTACTCCGGCGGGGATTTCGATATCAAGCCCGGTAATACCATGCCATTGGGCAAGATTCCTCTCGGTGTTAACGTGCACAATATCGAGCTTCGGCCCGGTAAGGGCGGCCAGGTTGCTCGCTCGGCAGGCGTGCTGGCGCAGGTCCTGGCCAAGGAGGGCGACTTCGCCCATATTAAGATGCCCTCCGGCGAGGTCAGGCTTTTCAAGCTCGATTGCATGGCGACGATCGGCCAGGTGAGCAATATCGAGCACGAAAATATCTCGATCGGCAAGGCCGGGCGCTCGCGCTGGAAAGGGCGTCGACCGAGAGTCAGGGGCGTGGCCATGAATCCGGTCGATCATCCGATGGGCGGCGGCGAGGGCAAATCCTCGGGCGGCCGGCATCCCTGCAGCCCGTGGGGCCAATTAGCCAAGGGTCTCAAGACCGCCAACAAGAAGCGGTCGAAAAAACTCATCGTCAAGCGGCGCAAGTAAGTTGGAGGAATAGATGACACGATCATTGAAAAAAGGTCCTTATGTGGACGAGAGACTTCTTAAGAAAATAGAGGCTCTGAACGCCTCCAGCGAAAAGAGAGTCATCAAGACCTGGGCCCGCAGGACGACAATTTCGCCCGAATTTGTCGGTCACACGCTGGCCGTTCACAACGGGAATAAATTCATCCCGATTTATGTCACCGAGAATATGGTCGGGCACAAGCTGGGCGAGTTTGCGCCGACACGTATCTTCCGGGGCCACTCCGGCAAGGTCACGGAAAAAAGCTCGGCCTTAAAGTAGGATGTGATAATGGAAATTAGAGCCGTATCGAAATACGTTCGCATGTCGCCTCGCAAGATCCGGCGTGTGGCCGAGCTTATCAAGGGCGAGTCTGTGGACCGGGCGCTTGGCATTTTGCAGCTGACCCATAAGGCCGCCAGCAAGGCCCTCTATAAAACGTTGAAATCGGCCGCCTCCAACGCCATCGCATCGGAGGGGACGGCCAAAGTCAAAGTCGAGAATTTGTTTGTTAAGGAAATAAAGATCGATGGCGGTCCCACCTGGAAGAGGATCAGGCCGACCGGAATGGGCAGAGCTTATCTGGTGAGAAAGAGAACCGCTCACATAGGCATCACCCTGATTGAGAAAAAGCCCAAGGTTGAACCCGCCGCGGTTAAGAAAACAAGGAGGCCGAGTGGGACAGAAAACCCATCCGTACGGCTTTAGACTGGGCGTAATCAAGACCTGGAAATCGAAGTGGTTCGCGACACGCAACTTCGCGGATCTCTTGCAGGAGGACCTGCTTATCCGGCGTTATGTCAATAAGAGGCTGGAGCACGCCGGTATCGCGGCCGTGGAAATTCTTCGGGCGCCCAAAAAGGTCACGATCGATGTCCACACTGCCAGGCCGGGGATCGTCATAGGACGCAAAGGCGCCGAAGTGGATAATCTCAAGGGCGAGCTTGAGCTTCTCACCGGCAAGGAGATTCTCCTTAATGTCATCGAGGTGAAGAAGCCGGAAATTTCCGCGACACTGGTTGGTCAGTCGATTGCCAAGCAGCTCGAGGGCCGGGTCAGTTTCAGGCGAGCCATGAAAAAAGCCATGGCGGCCGCCATGAAATCCGGCGCCGAGGGAATCAAGATCTGCTGCGGCGGACGGCTTGGGGGCGCTGAAATTGCCCGGACCGAGAAATATCATGACGGGCGGGTGCCGCTTCACACTCTCAGGGCCGACATAGATTACGCTCAGGCCACAGCCAATACGACCTATGGCACGATTGGTGTCAAGGTGTGGATTTGTCAGGGCGAAAAAGGGCCCGAGATGCCGGCCGATATCGAAGGAGCGAGAGAGGCGGCCCTGGGGCTTGAGGAGAAACCGGCTGAGTCCAGGCGCCGGCATGCTCGTCACAAACGGCAGGCCGAGGCGCCGGCGGGCGGCGACCGTATCAAACCGTCGGCCAAGGCACTCGATAAATCGCATCGTCGCCATCAAAAGTGGCAGGGCCCCCGTCGGGATGACCGCAATAAGCCATCGTCCGACCAGCAGCCCGGCGGAGGTAAGCAGTAATGTTGATGCCCAAAAGGGTCAAGTTCCGCAAACAGCAACGCGGACGCCGTACAGGTAAAGCTTATCGCGGCAGCGAAGTCGATTTCGGCGAGTACGGACTCAAAGCGCTCGAGCCGGCCTGGATTACCAACAAGCAGATCGAGGCCGCCCGTGTGGCCCTGACTCGCCATATCAAGCGCGGCGGCAAAGTCTGGATCAGGATTTTCCCCGATAAGCCGGTCACCAAGAAGCCGGCCGAGACCAGAATGGGCAAAGGAAAAGGCGCGCCGGAATTCTGGGTGGCTGTCGTCAAGCCGGGACGCGTCCTTTTCGAGCTGGAGGGCATTACCGAGGATCTGGCCAAAGAGGCCCTGAAGTTGGCGGCGGCCAAGTTGCCGATTAAGACGAAATTTGTCACCCGTCATGAAATAACCGGGGATTAACGATGAGAACGAGTGAATTAAGGGATTTGACCAAGGATGAGGTCCTCGTAAGGAAAGAGGAACTTGAAAAGGAGATCTTCAATTTGAAGATTCGCCAGGCGACCAAGCAGATTGAGAATCCGCTCAAGATCAGGACCATCAAGCGGGAGCTTGCCAGGATTCGCACGATCCTGCACGAGGATGAAATGGGAACCAGGAATCTGGCAACAAAAGGAGAGACGAAGAATGCCTAGGCGCTCTCGCAAAATTCGCAGCGGGGTGGTCGTGTCCGACAAGATGAACAAGACGATTATCGTCTCCATCGAGCGTCTGGTCAAACACCCGATGGTCGGCAAGACCATCCGCAAGAGCAAGAAACTATATGTCCACGACGAGGAGAACAAGGCCAAGATCGGTGATAAGGTGGTTGTGATGGAAACCAGGCCCCTGTCAAAACTGAAAAAGTGGCGTCTTGTCGAAGTTACCGAAACCGCCAAGTAGACTAAGGGTGATGCTTTATGATCCAGGAATATTCAAATCTCAACGTCGCGGATAACTCCGGCGCCCGCGTGGTGCAATGTTTCCGCATTCTCGGCGGCACCCACCGCAGATACGCCCGTATCGGCGATATTATCGTGGTGGCTGTAAAGGATGCTATTCCGGGGGCGGCCGTGAAGAAGAGCGATGTCGTCAAGGCCGTCGTGGTGCGCACGACACGCGAAACGCGCCGCAAAGACGGTTCCTATATCAGGTTTTCCGATAACGCCGCGGTGATTATCAACGAGCAGAACGAGCCGCGCGGTACCCGTATTTTCGGGCCGGTTGCCCGCGAGCTTCGCGAAAGACAGTTCATGAAAATTATCTCGCTGGCGCCCGAGGTGCTGTAAGAGGGAAATGTTATGATAATTCGCAAAGGCGATACCGTCAAAATCGTTTCGGGGAACGACAGGGGAAAGATCGGCAAAGTCCTCAAGGTATTCCCCGACAAAAACAGGATAATTGTCGAGGGCGTTAACCTTATCAAACGCCATTCGCGGCCCACTCCCAAGAACCGCAAGGGCGGCATCGTCGAAAAGGAGGGTACGATTAACTCCTCCAACGCCATTTATTTCGATTCCCGCTCCAATACCGTGGCGCGCCTGGGCCACAGGATTTTAGGCGATGGGAAAAAGGTTCGAATCAATAGAAAAACCGGGGAGATTATAGAATAACATGGCCAGGTTGAAGGGACAATATAAAGATACCATCAGGCCAAGCCTGAAAGGCTCCCTGGGGCTGGGAAATATCAACGAGGTTCCCCGGATTGAAAAGATTGTTGTCAATATCGGGGTTGGCGAGGCCATCGCGGATGCCAAGAAGCTCGACGCTGCCATGGCGGACATGACAGCCATCACCGGGCAGAAGCCGGTAGTCAGGCGGGCGCGGAAATCGATCTCGAACTTCAAGCTCCGCGCGGGTATGCCGGTCGGTTGCACCGTTACCCTCAGGGGCGACCGGATGTATGAGTTTCTGGACAGGCTCATCAATATCGCCATCCCTCGTATCAGGGATTTTCGCGGCATACCGGCCAACTCGTTCGATGGGCGCGGCAATTACACGCTTGGAATAACCGAGCAGATTATTTTTCCAGAGATAGATTATGATAAAATAGACAGGATTCGCGGAATGAACATCACAATAGTCACCACGGCAAAGACCGACGAACAGGCTTTCGAGCTTCTGCAGGCGTTTGGAATGCCGTTCAAGAGGGCATGAGCATATGGCCAAAAAATGCAAGGTCGTAGCGGCACAGCGTAAACCGAAATTCGAGGTCAGGCGGCATAATCGTTGTCGCCGGTGCGGAAGGCCCAGGGCTTTTCTGCGCCACTTCGGCCTGTGCCGCATCTGTTTCCGCGAATTGGCCCTGTCCGGGGAAATCCCCGGTATAACCAAGGCAAGCTGGTAGGTACGTTATGAGTATGACTGACACAATCGGCGATTTTCTAACCCGGATTCGCAACGCATCAGGCGCCAAGCAGAGACGCATTACCGCGCCGGCCTCCAATATGAGGCTGCGGGTGGCTGAGGTACTGCAGAGGCTCAACTACCTGCGTTCGGTTGATTTTGTTGAAGACGGCAAGCAGGGCATGCTCGTCGTCAAATTGCGATACACACCCGATTCCAAAAGCGTCATTAGCGGATTGGAGCGGATTTCCAGGCCCGGCCTTCGCGTTTATTTTGACAGGGACAAGCTCTCGGCCCGTTCCCGCAAGATGGGAACGGTCGTGCTATCCACGTCACGCGGCCTCATGACCGACAAAGAGGCCATCGAGGCCGGCGTGGGCGGCGAAGCCCTTTTCCGGGTTTGGTGATTTAGGAGGTTTCATGTCACGAATCGGCAAACAGCCAATCCCCATACCCGCCAATGTCAAGGTGGAACGCGCCAATGGAGTTGTGACAGTCCAGGGGCCGAAAGGAAAGCTGTCTCAAAAAATACACGATGAGATAACATCGGAATTCAAAGATGGCCAGATGCACTTCTACCGGCCTTCCGATTCTAAATACCATCGGGCTCTTCACGGCCTCTACCGGGCCCTGGTGGCGAATATGATCAAGGGAGTCTCACAGGGATTCTCGCGCGATCTCGAGATCGAGGGTGTGGGCTACAAGGTGGAGCAAACCGGCAAGGCATTTACCTTCTCGCTGGGATACTCGCACTCGATAGTGATCCTGCCGCCGGCGGGAATCGAGATCAAGGTCCTGGCCCCCAACAAATTTTCAATAAGCGGCGTGAACAAGCAGCTGGTTGGCCAGGTGGCGGCCAAGATCCGTTCATTCAGGGAGCCCGAGCCATATAAGGGCAAGGGTATCCGGTATGCCGGTGAACACATCAGACGCAAAGCCGGGAAGACGGCAGGAGCATAAGCCATGGCTGATAAGCAGATATTCAAGAAGAAGGCGAGGGTCAGGCGGGCCAAGCGCGTCAGAGCGAGAATCAGGGGGACTGCCGAAAAGCCCAGGCTGGTTGTCCACAAGAGCCTTAATCACATTTATGCCCAATTGGTCAACGATCTCGATAAGCGCACCATCACGGGTGTCTCCAGCCTCGAGGGCAGCGCCGATGCCAAAGGCAAGAAAATCGAAAAGGCCAAAGCCGTCGGCAAAGCCATTGCCCTTAAGGCCAAAGAAATGGGCATTACAACGGTTGTCTTCGACCGTTCCGGTTACCTTTATCATGGCAAAGTCAAGGCCCTGGCGGATGCCGCCCGCGAAGCCGGATTGAAATTTTAATTTTGTTTTTTAAGAGAGGTGAATTTGGCGAGGTTTAGTGACGATCAACTCGAATTCCAGGAACGAGTAATCCACGTTAACAGGGTGGCCAAAGTCGTTAAGGGCGGTCGACGATTCAGTTTCACGGCCCTGGTCGCCACGGGCGATAGGAACGGCAAAGTAGGAGTCGGCCTCGGCAAAGCGGCGGAGGTCTCTGATGCTATCCGTAAAGGCAGCGAGGCGGCTCGCAAGAACATGGTCATGGTCCCGCTTGTGAGCGGCACCATTTCGAGAGAAATCCTCGGTCGGTTTGGGGCCGCTACGGTATTGTTGAAGCCCGCCGCGCCCGGAACCGGAGTTATCGCCGGGGGACCGGTCCGTGCCGTATTGGAGTCGGCCGGCATTCAGGATATTCTGACCAAATCGCTCGGCTCGGCCAATGCTCACAACGTGGTCAGGGCCACCATGAATGGCCTATTGGATCTGGGACGCATCGAGGCGATCTCGGCTCAAAGGCTGGCGGAGATTAAGTAATCATGGCGGCAAAGTTGGAAATCAAGCAGGTCAGGTCGCTGGCAGGGTCTAGTGCCCATCAGCGCCGCGTCATGAAGGCGCTGGGTTTCAAGCGCCGCGAGCAGGTCGTCGTGCACAGCGATACCCCGACCATTCTGGGTATGATCGACAAAGTGCGTCATTTGGTAGATATCAGAAAGCGGGAAGAATAATCTATGGGCAGTCTTTCGACACTAAAGCCGAGCCCCGGCTCCACCAGGAATAAGAAGAGGGTCGGGCGGGGACCGGGCAGCGGACACGGCAAGCAGGCCGGAGTCGGCGGAAAAGGCCAGAAGGGAAGCTCGGGTTATAAGAGCAAGTCCTGGAACGAGGGCGGCCAGATGCCCCTGCAAAGAAGGCTTCCCAAGCGTGGCTTTAGAAATCTATTTCATGTCGACTACCAGGAGGTCAACGTCGGAGCGCTGGGCAGAATCGAAGTACAGGAGGTGACAATTGATACCCTCCGCCATCATCGCCTGATAGGCAGCAGGAATAAGCCTGTCAAGATACTCGGCGCCGGCGAACTTCTGAAGCCCCTGACTATCAAGGCTCATGCGTTTTCGGCCTCGGCCAGGGAAAAAATCGAGAAGGTTGGTGGAAAAGCGGAACTTATCTCGCCTTTTGCCGCGGATGGGAAATCCGGGGCTGACTCGAAGCGGTGATAATATGTTGACGGGGGCAATACAGGTGAGGAAAAATGGCGTTAGATAGTATAAGAAATATATTCAAGATTCATGAGCTGAGGCAGCGAATTTTCTTCACGCTTGGCCTTCTGGTTGTTTATAGGATTGGCGGCCATATTCCCACTCCCGGAGTCGATCTTAGGGCCATCGAGCAATTCGACCCGGGCGGCCTGCTCGGCCTCTTCGACCTGTTCGTGGGGGGCGCTTTCACCAAGGTCACCATTTTCTCGCTGGGGATCATGCCGTACATCTCGGCCTCGATCATCATTCAGCTACTGGGCGCCGTAATTCCGTTCTTCCAGCGGCTTCAAAAAGAGGGCGAAGAAGGCCGCCGCAAGATCACTCAATACACGCGTTACGGCACCGTCCTTATCGCGGCAACGCAGGCGATGGCCACCGCCATTTTCCTGTCGGAGCAGACGAATCCGAGCCTCCTGTTGACAGGCGTCTCCAAAGTCAACTTCATCCTCATGACCATTCTCACATTTACCTCGGGTACGATATTCATCATGTGGCTCGGCGAGAGGATCACGGAGCGAGGTATCGGAAATGGTATTTCGCTCATCATATTCATCGGCATTATCGCGCGCCTGCCCACCGCCGTCATCGATGAGCTCCAGAAGTTTTTCCCCGGCTTCTTCGGGCTGACCGGAGCCCCACGCGGCAATATCATCAAAGAGCTGCTGATTATCGCCCTGATGGTGATTATCATCGCCGCCGTGGTTCTGGTCACCAGGTCGCAGAGGAGAATTCCTGTCCAGTACGCAAAACGCGTCGTTGGCCGCAAAGTCTATGGAGGCACCAGCACGCATATTCCGCTCTCGGTAAACACCGCCGGCATCATCCCGATCATTTTCGCCCAGTCGATCATGTTCGCGCCGCAGACGGTTTTCTCGTTCTTCCCCGATAGCGATTTCATGGTTACGCTGTCGACCTGGTTTAACCCGACCGCGCCGCTTTACATGATATTCTATGCGCTCTTGATAATATTCTTCGCCTACTTCTATACCGCGATCGTTTTCAATCCGGTCGACCTGGCTGACAATATGAAAAAGCAAGGCGGCTTCATCCCGGGAATCAGGCCCGGCCAGAGAACCGCCGAATATATAGATAGAGTCTTGACCCGTATCACTCTTCCAGGCGCGCTCTTTTTCGCCATCATCGCTATTATGCCGAATATCATGTCGCGCGTTTCCGACGTGCAATTCTATTTTGGTGGAACAGGGCTTCTAATCGTGGTCGGCGTGGCGCTCGATACGCTTCAGCAGATCGAATCGCACCTGCTTATGAGGCACTACGACGGATTCATGAAGAAGGGACGGTTGCGAGGGCGGTATAGCTGATGAGGGTTATCTTCCTGGGAGCGCCCGGCTCCGGCAAAGGCACTCAGGCCAAGAGGCTGGCCCGGAAATTCGACCTGGACCATATCTCCACCGGGGATATCCTGCGTAACGCCATAAAGGAAAAGACGCCGCTCGGTATGAAAGCCAAGCTATATATGGACGACGGCGAGCTCGTGCCCGACGATGTCGTGCTGGGGATAATCAAAGAGGAGTTGACTCGAAGGAAGAAGGGTTTTATATTTGACGGTTTCCCCAGGACCAGGGCGCAGGCCGAGGGTCTGGAAACCATATTAAGGGAACTGGGATTGGACATCACCAAGGTCGTCAATCTCGATGTCCCCGACGAGATGATCGTATGCAGATTGGAGGCGCGCCGGCTCTGCAGGAATTGCGGGCAGGAGTATAATCTCAAGACCCGGCCTCCGAAAAAAGAGGGTATCTGCGATATTTGCGGAGGAGAGCTTTACCGGCGGCCCGATGATACCGCCGAGGTTATAAACAATCGGCTGGCGGTCTATCGCCAAAAGACCAAGCCGATCGAAAACTATTATCGCTCCAAAGGCGTCTTAGTCGAGGTCGATGGTGGCCGGGGATTCGACGAAGTATTCAAGGCCATCTCCCAGGCGGTTGCTGATCCAAAATGATCCAGTTGAAATCGCCCCGCGAAATTGAAAAGATGAGAGACGCGGGGAGGATCGTCGCCGAGGTCCTCGATCTGATCTCTGAAAACATAAGATCCGGTATCACCACCAGGTCGCTTGACAAACTCGCGGCCGACTACTTTCGCAAGAACAACGCGCGATCGGCCTTCCTGGGATACCAGGGATTCCCGGCCAATATCTGCGTCTCTATCGACGATGAAGTCGTTCACGGGATTCCCAGCAACAGGAAACTGGTCGAGGGCCAGATTGTCAGCGTCGACGTTGGCGCCATTATTGACGGCTACCATGGGGACGGCGCCCGGACTTTCGCGGTTGGGGAACCCTCGGAACAAGATAAGAAGCTCCTCGCGGTTACCCAGGAAGCGCTCCGCAGAGGCATCGAGCAATGTCGGGTGGGAAAAAGGCTCGGCGATCTGTCGGCCACAATCCAGGAATACGTGGAATCCCATGGATTCTCGGTCGTCCGCGATCTGGTCGGGCACGGCATAGGACGAAAAATGCATGAGGAGCCACAGGTGCCGAATTACGGACTGCCGGATACCGGAATCGAATTCAAGGAAGGATTGGTGTTGGCCATTGAGCCGATGATAAACCGCGGCAGATATGAGATAAGGATACTGCCGGATGGCTGGACCATAGTGACCGCCGATGGGTCGAATTCGGCCCATTTCGAGCACACTGTGGCGATAACGTCAAATGGCCCTGAAATATTAACCAAGAGATGATATGGCGAAGGAAGACGTAATAGAAGTCGAAGGAAAGGTGATCGAGCCTCTGCCCAATGCCATGTTCAAAGTGGAGTTGGACAACGGCCACCAGGTGCTGGCGCATATCTCGGGTAAGATGAGGATGCATTTCATTCGCATCCTCCCCGGCGACAAGGTGACTCTGGAATTATCGCCGTATGATCTCAATCGCGGCCGGATTATTTACCGGCACAAGTAAGCTCGTGGCTTATAACCGATGGAGTGGCAATGAAAGTTCGTTCGAGCGTGAAGGTCCGCTGCGAGAAATGCAAAATAGTCAGGCGTAAGGGTGTGGTCAGAGTCATCTGTTCCAACCCCAAGCACAAACAACGCCAGGGATAGGAGGTATTTCTTGGCACGTATTGCTGGTATTGACCTGCCGCGCGATAAGAGGATAGAGGCCGCGTTGCCTTATATCTTCGGCATAGGTCGGACATCGTCTCAGAAAATTCTCAAGAAGTCGGGTGTCGATCCCAATATCAGGGTGAAAGACCTGACCGAGGAGCATATATCCAAGATCAGGACTATAATCGAGCAGGAATATAAGGTCGAGGGCGCCCTGCGGACCGAAATCAACATGAGCATCAAAAGGCTCATCGATATCGGCTCTTACAGGGGTTTAAGACACAGGCGCGGCCTGCCGGTGCGCGGCCAACGCACACGCACCAATTCCCGGACACGCAAGGGCCCGCGCAAAACCATAGGCAGAAAAGCCAAAGCGGCAGAATAAACTTTTAGGATCAAGCTATAAAGGATGGAGTAATTGGCGGAACAACAGCAACCAACCAAAAAGAAAAAGGCCAAGAAAAAAGGGCAAAGAATCGAGACAGTCGGTATTGCCCATATCAAGTCGACCTTTAATAATACTATTGTATCAATCTCCGATACCAGAGGAAATGTCATCTCCTGGTCGTCGGCCGGCAAGTCCGGCTTCAAGGGCTCGAAGAAATCGACGCCGTTTGCGGCTCAGATGGCCGCCCAGGCGGCGGCCCGCGAGGCTCTGGAGCAGGGCTTGAAGAGAATCGAGGTCTGGGTCAAAGGCCCGGGCTCGGGTCGCGAGGCCGCTATCCGCTCGCTGCAGGCCGCCGGACTGGAGATAACTGCCATTCACGATGTCACCCCGATTCCTCACAATGGATGCCGTCCGCCGAAAAGGCGCCGGGTATAAGGGGGGTATGATATGGCAAGATATACAGACGCAAGCTGCCGATTATGCCGTCGTGAGGGCATGAAGCTGTTCCTCAAGGGTAACCGCTGCCTTAGCGAGAAATGCGCTATCGAGCGCCGAGGATATGCCCCCGGCCAGCATGGGCAGTCGGGTCGCAGGAAGGGCTCCGAGTACGGCTTCCAGCTCCGGGAAAAGCAGAAGATCCGCCGCATTTACGGCATATTGGAGCGGCAGTTCCATAACTATTTCGAGGAGGCCTCGCGCATGAAGGGCATTACCGGCGAAAACCTGCTGGTCCTGCTGGAATGCCGCATGGATAACGTGGTTTACAGGCTTGGTTTTGCCCCGTCGCGGAAAGCCGCCCGGCAGTTGATATTGCACAGACATTTCAGCGTCAACGACAAGGTTGTTGACATACCATCATACCAGGTCAAACCAGGGGACCTTGTCAAGGTGCGCGAAAACAGCCGCAATATCGATATGATTCACGCGGCCTTGAAAGATACCGGCAAGGGTTTCGAAATTCCCTGGCTGCGCCTGGATAAGGCAAAAATGGAAGGCCAGCTTCTGGAACGGCCCAAGAGACTTGATATCCCCACGACCGTACAGGAGCAAATGGTTGTCGAGTTGTATTCCAAGTAGAGTGTAACTGGAGGCGAGTTTAGATGAAGTGGAAAAGCATGCAGATGCCCAAAGAGGTTGCCCTCGATGAAAAGACGGCCACCCCCAACTACGGGCGATTCATAATCGAGCCGCTGGAGAGAGGTTTTGGGCATACTCTGGGCACGACCTTTCGACGGGTATTGCTTTCTTCGATACAGGGGGCCGCTGTCACCGCCATCAGGATTAACGGCATTCTTCACGAATTCTCGGCCATCCCCGGCGTCTTCGAGGATATCACCGAAATCGCGCTCAATGTTAAGCGGCTGAGGTTAAAACATTTAAGCGACGAATCCAAGACGATTGTCCTGACCGCCAATTCCAAGGGGAACTATAAGGCCGGTGATATCGAAACCGACCCCAATATTCAAATTTTCAACCCCGATCTGCATCTGGTGACTTTGAACGACGATGTCAAGTTCAGGATGGAACTGGATATCGATGTCGGGCGCGGCTTCGTTCCCGCCGACCAGAATAAAAAGCCGGGACAGCCGGCCGGTACCATATATCTCGATACCAGATTTTCGCCGATTATCAAGGTCAATTATAATGTCGAGGATACCAGAGTCGGCCAGCGCACCGATTACGACAAGTTGACGCTCGAGGTCTGGACCGATGGCACCATCACGCCCGACGAAGCCCTGACATTCGCGGCCAAGCTGATCAGGGACCATCTCAATATCTTCGCCAAGGTCGACCAGGAAATGGAAATAGTCGAGGAGGAGAAGATCGACGAGGAGGTCATGCGGATTCGCAATCTCCTCAAGATGCGGGTCGATGAGCTGGAGCTTTCGGTGCGGTCATCCAACTGCCTGCACGCCGCCAATATTGTCACCCTCGAGGACCTGGTCCGCAAATCCGAGGGCGAGATGCTCAAGTATCGCAATTTTGGACGGAAATCGCTCAACGAACTCAATCAAATTCTCGGCGAGCTCGGCCTGTCGTTTGGGATGGATGTCGATAAGTTCAAAGAACAGGAAGTCGGAGACTCGACTCTTCGAGAGGCAAAGGTTTCATAGATGCGACATGGCAGACACGTAAAGAAACTGGGTGTTAAAGCACCTCACCGCAAGGCCATGCTTGCCAACATGGCCAATTCGCTTATCATGCATGGCAAGATCAAGACCCTGACGACGCGGGCCAAAGTAATGCAGAGCCAGGTCGAACAGCTTATCACGCTGGCCAAGCGCGGCGATCTCCATGCCCGCCGGCAGGTGTTCGCCGCCCTGCGCGACGATGGCGCGGTCAAGAAGCTTTTCACCGAGCTGGCGCCGGAATTCAAGAGCATGAACGGCGGCTATACCCGCCGGGCCTTCTTCGGTCACCGGCTGGGCGATGGCGCCTCGCTCTCGATTGTCGAGCTCAATATCGAGAGGAAGGTCGTGGCCGAGCCCAAGAAGAAAGGCAAAGAGGAAACGGCCGGAGAGGCCAAGCCCGAGACCAAAGAGGCCAAGCCCAGGAAAGAGAAAAAGCCCAGGGCCGAAAAGGCCGGTACGGCTAAAAAAGAAAAGGCCGAAAAAGGCGACAAGAAAAAGAAAGCCGCCGCGAAATAATCTCTCTTGGCGAAAAACGAATTCGTGCCGTCAGGTCATATGCCCCTGCCGCGAAGCGTGCGGGGTCAGACTTGACGGTTCTTATTTGTAGCTCAGTCCCTGCTTGCCCCTGCTTCATGCGGGGCGACCTGACTCTTTTATTTTGATTAATGGGAATTTGCGGGCTTCAGAAGCCCTCGCGGGGGTAGGGCTATGCCGACCCCTGCGCGCTGTTGCCGGTGGCAGGTTGCCTCTTACAATAGATTGCGTCGCTCCTTCAGGCCCTCAGACCTGACGTCATTTTTATGGCAATTGGGCAGCCGGGTGGCATGCTTCCCGACCCATTTGGGGAGGAAAGCATGCTTTTTAGTGCTGGGCAGATTATCGTGACCGGATGGCCGCACCTGCCGCTTGCTATTCAGTTGTCAAAGATCTCGCACTCAAGAAGGCATGGCTCCTATCCCCGGGGACCATGGTCCTTCCACTAATAAGGCCCCTGCAAAAGATAATGCAAAATGTACATTCTTTTTTTGTCAAGTTGTTGAAGGATAACGAT
>MEWP01000153.1 GCA_001775395.1 candidate division Zixibacteria bacterium RBG_16_53_22
GTCGTGGAATTTGACGACCTTCTTGAGTCTTTCATTGATCAGGCCGGTATGGCTGGCCGGGTAAAGATTCGGAACCCCTTGATAGATTTCGAACTCATCGATCGCGGCCCCTGCTACCTGGGCAAAGACCTCGGCCTGGTGATTGAGCGCCAGATCGTCGTTTTCTCCGCAATCGACATACAGCGCGGTCGAATCAAAAACGGCACCGAACTGGTAGAGGGGATGGGCGAACAGAGTGACCACGTCATTGGCCCTCCACATGTTCCAGGTTGTACTATCAATTTGGCCATCAACTCCAAACGGCAAATCGATATGGCCGTTAAAGAGGCCGGTGTTGAAATAATGAGCGTAGCTGGTGTCGGTGATGGCCGGGTCGTGCGGCGAGAAGGCCGAGCCCATGGCAAACATCATGTTGGTTATCCTCTTGCCGGAACCCGGCATAATTCCATAGAAGGCGGCGGTGTCGCCAGTAATGACCGTATCCAATGGGTTAAATCCGTTTTCCTGGTACATATATGGCAGAAGCTCCAGGATGCCATCGAAATCGGGGCTGGTCGGATTTGTGCCCCAGAAGGCCACCGGACCAGACATCGAAGCGGCCGAGCCAAACAGGTCACTTCGAAGCATGGCGAGTTTCACGGCCCCATAGCCGCCCATAGAGTGGCCGGCGATACCGCGATGGGCGCGATCCGGTATGGTATTGAAAACGGAGTCTACAATGTGAACGACCTCATCGGTAATGAAGTCCTGCATGCGACCGGCATACGACTGGCCGCCGATCTCGGGCGAGTTAGTGTAGAAGCTGCCGCCCAGGTTGTTGGTAGCGTTGGGTGTAACCACGATCATCGGCTCGATTTCACCCGAGCCGATGAGATTATCCATGACATCGCCCAAATCGTACAGCCCTTTGAAGTAAGTATGGGTTCCGCCATAACCGTGAAGCAGGTAAAGAACCGGATAACCCGGGCCGGACGTATCGGCGCCGTCATATCCGGGGGGCGTATAAACGAGAATGTTGCGGAACCAGTAATCCTCCATGACATCGCCCCTGATAGCGTTGGACTCAAAGTAAAGCGTCCAAAAAAAGCCGTGTTCCGGTTCCGCGTCGACCGGGTTGTCGCGCTTGGAGCATTGCGTTAAAGCCAGCGCCATTATTAATATCGCGATTGCAAATAAAATCTTTTTCATCTTTTTCCCTCCCCCACCTTAAAACCTATAGGTTAAGGAAATGTGTGAGGCGAAAAGGTCCGACTTGAAAACCCCGGGGTAGTTGTCAAAAGAGCCATCGCCGTTAACATCCTCTATGGTGCTGATGGTGCGTTCCTGAAACTTGATATATTCGAAATTGTACGAGACCTCGACATTCGAGGCTCGCAGGGCGGCGCCGAAATTGAAGGAGTTTTTATCGCCCATATCGGGAATCAGGGGTGTGAATGTATTGTCCGGCACCGGGCTGGGATCGAGGTAGTAGCCAAGCCGCAGGGCGAACGATTCATAAATCCAGTATTCTGCGCCAATCGAAAATCTGAGGGTGTTGTCCCAATCGAGGACGATGGCGGAATTTGGGGCCGGCTGACCATCCGGGCCATCTCCATCGAGCTCTATCAAGATAGAGTCGAGCGAAGACCACATGGTGTAGGCGATTTCGCCGCTGAGAGTCAGTTTCTCCGAGGGCTTAATCGCCAGCCCGAAACCGATATCGGCGGGAGTCTTCACTTCGGCCGTGGCATCGGGATCGGCGGTATGATTTTCGGCGGCGAAAAGGAAGAAGATCCGGGCCGAATCGGCAGCCGTCAACGAGTTTTGCAGCAATATAGTGCGAAGGTCCTCGTTGGCCAGCGTATACAGTTCCTGTTCGGCGTCGCCTTCCAGTTTCAGGTTCGTGCCGGTCTTGCCGGAAATGCCGAACTGGAACTTGTCGGAAAACTCATAGAGCAGCCCGAAATTAGCTCCGTAACCCATGCCCGTTCCCTCCAATTTGCTGTCGACAACAAGATTTTGATGCGGGGCCGGGATTCCACTGGGACGCAGGTAAGTCTTCTGGAAAGTTACCTTGCCGCGCTGAATAGATACCCCCGCGCCCAGGCTCAGCTTGCCGAACGCCTTGGCGATGGTGGGATGGAAATCTATGACGCTTAGATCGGCCTTGTGATCATACCAGGGAAACGCGTGGGATAAGTCCATGCCGACCGGATTGAAAAGGTCCCATTCGCTTCCCAGGCCGAAGGGCACGAAGACAGCCAATCCGACCGTCACGCCCTCGATTCCCTGAAGTTTAACGAACCCCGAGAAATCAGGTATAAAGCTGGTTTTATCGTTCGGGTATCTTGTTTGGCCGTTGCGATAACCGACATCGAGTCCACCATAAGTGATATTGGGTGTGTATTCCGGGCGGGGAGAGATGGCCACCAGCATGGCGTTCAGCTCCGAATTTTCGATCTGCGTCAAGCCAGCCGGGTTCCAGTAGGCGGCGCTCCAGTCATCGGCCAGCCCCCTGAAAGCTCCGCCCATTCCGATCGCCTTGGAGCCGACCCCGGAAAGCGCGAAGCCTCCCGCGAAAGCGGCCTGCGAGATGAGCAGGGAGGCGAAAACCGCGAACACCAGCCTGAGCATTGCTAAATACCTGACCCGCACACCACTTGTTCGGGCATCCGCGAATCTTTTAATCATCGGCATCTCCTGCAATTTTGGGTGAACCATCGCGTCAGGCCTGAAGACCCGACACCACCATCCAGGGTGGCGCCGGAAGCTACCCCCGACGCTTCCTTAATTTAAATCGATATTATCCAAGTCAACGGCCCCCCGAAACAGAATTAACAGGCCACTAATTAATCATTTTTCGTTCATCTCTGCCAGATATTTTTTAGCCTCCTCCTTATATTTGTTATCCAGACGCCGCTCGGGTGGCAGAGTACTGCACAGCTCGAATTCCCTCCTGGCCGATTCAAACATGTCGTATTCGAGGTAGGTTAATCCCATTTCGAGGTGATGATTGATGTTGGCGGGATTTATGGCGATGGCCTTTTCCATGAACGCGATGGCGTCGCGTTTATTGGCCGCCCCCAACCCCAGCGGCCCGCGAAAGATTTTGGGTTTCTTGCCAATCTCGCGATGCCACCTGCCCAGGACATGCCAGGCGCCGTCGTGAAGCGAGTCGATAGCCAGGGCCGTTTGAGCCTCACGCCTGACCCGCTTGGCCAATCCAATCGAATTGAAAATGCCCTTGAATAGAGCGATCTTGCCCACGGCCCTGGCCAGTTGGAAATGAGCATCGGCCGAATTGCTATCCAATTGCAGCGCCCGTTCCTCGGCCTCGCGGGCGGCCTCGAAAATTGCCAACTGCGAATCTTTGGGGGTGGTCTCGCCAATAAGGTTCAGGCTTCGGCCCAATTTCCAGCATGCCTCGAAATCGGCGGTATCGATGGCGGCCGCGTTCTTATAGGCAAGCGCCGACCCGGCGTAATCATCGACAGCATACAGGCTGTCGCCGATCGAGATAAGACTGGAAGGTGAATCGGGTTCCTGCGCGCCCGCAATCGCGATGGCCGCAAGAAAAAGAGTAACTTTAACGTAGCGCATCATGCCATGATCCCCTATTTAAATTATCCGAACATCGTCCACGCAACAGGCCGGAGATATCGGCCCCCAAGTTACAAAAATGGAATAGTTGTGTCAATAGGTGTCGATATGCAGCGACAACAAACACTGCCGTGCCAGAGAATCGTTTTTCAAAAAAGCATTTGCAATTTATTTTTCGGGGCGCTTGCTCTGTCATAAGTCGAAAACTTTTTTTCGTAGATTTTTGGGATTGTCGACGTAGCATGATTGCCCTTCAACGGTTACATTTTTTATGAAATTACATCTTGTTTGGCCTTGACTTTTCATGTCGGGAGTGGTTTTTTAGCCGCGCGGATGACAATAAGGGCGATGATAATAAAATTTTTTCTCCTGTCAAATCTGCTTTTGTGAATCTGTAATCAATGCTTATGTAGCCATCTTGATGGCTCGCTTTCGGAGGGGACTGTTTGCGAGAAGGGTGAAGTTGTGCACATTTGTGGATAAGTTTTCAACATGACTGAAAAAAAAACCTCTCCAGAATCGGGTCTGTCCGGGTCGGCCGAACAAGCCTGGTCCCAAATTCTAGAAATAGTAAAGGGGCGGATTCCACTCCAGAACTTCAACACCTGGCTCAAGCCAACCAGCGGTGTTTCGATTGACAGTGAGGTTTTTCTGGTTTGCGCGCCGAACAAATTCGCGGCTAACTGGATAACTGACAAATTCCTTGAGATCATCCAGGAGGCGGTGGCCGCCGTTCTGGGGGCCCCCAGGCAGATAGAATTTATCTGCAGTCCCGATGGCGGTGAAAACCTGTCAACCTCTCCGCCGACCCCGATTTTCAATATGGAGCAACCCAAGCCGCCGGTGTCGGCGCGCCTGTTCCAGGACTCGCAGCTTTCACAGCGCTACCTTTTCGAGAATTTTGTAGTCGGGGATTCCAACCAGTTCGCTCATGCCGCCGCCCTGGCCGTGGCCAAAGCCCCCATGCAGACCAAATATAACCCTCTTTATATATATGGCGGTGTCGGGTTGGGCAAGACGCATCTGGCCCAGGCGGTCGGCAACTATGCGCGGATGCATTTCACCAACCTCAAGGTCCTGTATGTGACATCGGAGCGGTTCACCAACGATTTCATCGACGCCATCGCCCACCAAAGAACAGCCGAATTCGCCAGGCTCTACCGCGGCGTGGACTTGCTCCTCCTGGACGATATCCAATTCCTGACCGGCAAAGAGGCTACCCAGGAGCAGTTCTTCCACACTTTCAACGCGCTGCATCAGGCCGGCAAGCAGATCGTATTGACCTCCGACCGCTCCCCGCGCGAAATCAAGGGGCTGGAGGATCGCCTGTTGTCGCGATTCCAATCGGGGCTGGTGGCCGATATCCAGCCGCCCGACCTCGAAACCAGGATTGCTATCCTGCAACAGATTGTTCATCTCGAGAATCAGTCGGTATCATTTGACGTGCTGACTTATATCGCCCGCAATATCACGCGCAATATCCGTGAGCTGGAGGGCTCGATTGTCCGCCTGCTGGCTTATGGCTCGGTAACCGGCCGGGAGTTGAACTTGAGTTTCACGCAGGAGGTCTTGCGGGAGGCCCTCGGCGGCTCATGCACGATCAACAACGATGTCATAATCAAGGCGGTCTGCGCCCATTTCAAGGTCCAGGCGGAGCAGCTCAAATCGAAACGGAAAACTGCCGAGTTGGCCCGGGCCCGTCAGGTGGCCATGTATATCTGCCGCAAGCATACTGGAAGCTCGCTTAAGACGATCGGCGAGGAGTTTGGCGGGCGCGATCATTCCACCGTTATTCATTCAATTGGTGTCATTGAAAACGACATGAAATTCGACTTCAGCCTGCGCCACTCGATCGAGGCCATAGAGGCATCGCTGAAGGCATAAGATTCACCACTATTCATATTTAATTTGGCCGGGGCCTGCATAAGGGCTCCGGCCTAAATGCTGGTGGCATTGCTTGGCAATTGCCTAATATGGCTGTTTTCCAACCAAATTAAAAACACCGTTATGAAATATCCTGACAGCGTTCATACATTTTTGGGGCTATATTACTAACCAAGCGTTTTCGAGAATTCATTATGTATTTTTTTCAATAATAGCGTACCATCAGCATTTTCAATGACTTGGCGTAAGTCAATATTTGCTGAAGAGAAGAAATTAGAGCGTTCCTGTAACAGTCTTTCTGCTGCTTGCCGGATGTATTCGCTATCTATTTCTATCGCAATACTATTGCGGCCAGTTTTCATTGCTGCCAGTGTCGTGGTAGCTGTTCCGGAAAATGGATCCAAAACCGTATCGCCCCAAAATGAAAACATTTTTATCAAGCGGTAAGGGAGTTCGAATGGGAATGGGGCCGGGTGCCTTTTCGTGGAAGCTCCGCCTATATTCCAAAATTGACGAAACCACTTATTATACTCGTCTTTTGCAATTAGACTTAACTCCCTTTGCCTCATTGTTGGTTGCCGGTAACCGCCAGGCTTTCTCTGCATAAGTATAAATTCTATATCGTTCTTTATTATTGCGTTTGGCTCATAAGGTTTACCAAGAAATTTCGAGCCATTCTTGATTTCATAAGATGCATTACTAATCTTATGCCATATGATAGGGTTGAGGTTATCAAAACCTATCTTTCTGCAATTTACAGCGATATCAGCATGCAAGGGAACAACTACATGCCGTCCATTTTGTCTTCGTGAAAGACAGACATCCCCGACTACACAAATGAGCCGACCCCCAGGAACCAAAATTCGATAAGATTCAAGCCAGACTTTGTTTAGTTCCTGTAAAAATGATTCATAGTCCGATATGTGCCCAAGTTGCCCGTCACTTTCGTTATACTTTTTTAGGGTCCAGTAAGGAGGCGACGTGATTACGAGATGAATGGATAAGTCAGGTATATAGGGCATTTGCCTTGCATCACCCAGAATTAGGCGATGTATAGTTGTCGACTCCTGTAAAGATGCTTTAGCATTCATAATATTCAATTCTTTGCATGTGCCGCCACGAAAGCTTCAATCGCTCGAGCGAGAATATCAAACTTTAGATCGTCTGCAGGTTCGCTATATAGGCCATCTAAGCCTTTATCTTTTGATGACATTATGAACGCCGCTGCATCGTAGTGCTTTTCCCGGACAAGCTTCCTACAAAACAACTCATATCTTTTGGCATAGGAAGAACCGACGAATTCCCGAAGGACCTTAAAATGAGGCTCTTCCACCCTTACCGGCGTATGGCACTGCTTACAATCTTCAAGAAGAAATAGATAACCTAAAAAGGGCCGGATATTTTTATTTAGGGCCCCTTCCCTAAAAGCCGTCCAAAGGTCTAGGGCACTACCCATTGCCTCCTCGGTACGGTTATTAAAGTTGTTGCCAAAAGATGGCCCAACTTGTGATTTCGTTTCTAATGCAATGACCAGTTCTCCATTCTTGACAACCAATAAGTCCCATTTCTTAGTTGGCCTAAAAAAACCGGGCAATTCTAATGCTTTTGAATAAAATATATTAGATTCAGCGATACCTGCTTTGACGACAATATTACTGATAAGTTTAATAAAGCCGTTCATTTGAGCACCGCCCGTAACAGCTCCTCTTTGGCTACGTTCTAAGAGGCTATTTTCCAACTGATTATTTCTTGTTTTCCAGAATTCTGATACGGCGGCCATTAATTGGGCCCTATATTCGGCTGTATCATTTGCCATTAGTATATCTCCAAGCCATGTCTAAATATAAGATAAAAAGAGCACAATTCCAAGAAAATCTGGCCTGCCTTTCTATTCATTCCAAGGGGTAGGTAGGCGGTTGCCCTGACCTAAGAGATCGTTTCTAGCTACTGCGTCGAGTCCTCAGACCTGACGCCACCTGCGAATTATCGCATAAACCGGCACTGTCGGAAAATTGTTTGTATCACGCGTAAAATATGTGGGAAAAAGCCGGCCTCTTGCTTATAAGTGGCTCGTATCAGGACATTGATTTTTGCTTTGTTAAATTGTGTTGACAGATATTTTGCCTACTCCTATTTTTCCACTTGCCGTAAAAGGTATAAATCATTGAGACGGCATCATGTTAGTGGGTCCGCGGACCGGGTTTTAGACATTCGCACACCCATTAGCATTATTATGATATAAGAATAGAATAATAATGATATTCCCGGCCGGCTACCGGCCAGGGAAATATCCGGAGGACGAATGAAGTTTAAGACAGATAGAGCCAACCTTCACCAGGCAGCGTCGAAGTTGCTTAGTATCGTGCCACCCAAAAGCACGCTGCCGATACTTTCGAATATCCTTTTTGAGCTGGAGAAATCGAAACTATCTCTCAAAGTGACCGATCTCGATGTCTCCATGACGTCGACAATCGATGTCGATGCTCAAAAAGCGGGCGCCGTGGCTGTGCCAGCCAAGGTATTCTACGAGATAGTCCGCGAGCTGCCTGATTTCGAGCTCGAGGTTTCGACTTACGAGAATCGGATGGAGATAAAATGCGGCGCCGGCGTCTATAAGATGTCGGGGTTTTCGCCGGAGGATTTCCCGAAACTGCCCGATGTCCACATCGGCCGTCAGGTTAAGATCGACGGCGCCATTCTGGGGCGCATGGTAAAGAAGGTGCTTTTCGCGGTTTCGCGTGATGAGACCCGGCCTGCCCTAAACGGGGTACTCTGGCACACCACCGAGGAGGGGCTCAACATGGTGGCCACCGACGGACATCGGCTGGCCAAGGTCACCCGTTCCGACCTGAAGATCAGCGGCCAGGGCAAGGATATCATAGTGCCGCCGAAAGTGCTCGATAACCTGGTGAAACTGATGGGCGACGAGGCCGGCGAGGTGGGAATCATAGTAAATGAGGGTTCGATCGTATTCGTGCTGGGAAACTCGATCCTGACATCGCGTCTCCTTGAGGGGCCATACCCCAATTACGAGCAGGTTATTCCGAAAGACAACAGCAAGCGGGCCACCATGGACAAGGAGATCCTGCAGGCGGCCGTACGGCGGGTGGCAATTCTCTCGAACACTCTGACGCACCAGGTCAAGTTCTCGCTCAAGAAAGATGAGCTTGAGCTTCTGGCCACCAATTTCGATTTCGGCGGCGAGGCCAAGGAGATTCTGAAAATTAATTACGGGGCCGATGCCATGGATATTGGCTATAACGCCAACTACATCATAGATATTCTTCGGCAGACCGACGGCGCCGAGGTGCTGTTCGATCTCAACACTGCCACGACCGCAGGCATAGTCCGCTCCGCCGAGCGCGTCGACAACGAAAATTACTTCTTCCTGGTGATGCCGCTTCGCCTTCTGGATTGATCGGTCCGCAGGATCCCGGTGACCGAATGAAGATCGAGGCAGTCAAGCTTAAGAAATTCCGTAATTTCGACGATTTAACGATTTCGTCATTTTCCGACGGCATAAATATCTTCTATGGCCCGAATGGATCGGGCAAGACCAACATCCTCGAGGCCATAAGCCTGTCATCGCTGGGCAAGTCATGCCGCGCCGCCCAGGATTCGGAGATGGTAAAGTTCGGCTCCGATGTCGCCATTGTCGAGATCGAGGGCACAGTCGAAAAAAAAAAGTAAATATCAAGTTTTCCATATCGAGCTCCGGCAAGAATAAAATAGTCGGCCCATTCGGCAAGGCGCTCAGGCTGGCCGATGCGGTTGGTACATTCGCGATCGTTTTGATATTGCCGGAGGATGTCAATATCACCTCCGGATCGCCAAAGCATCACCGCGCTTTCCTGGATATTTACCTCTCGCAGTTTTCGCGCAGTTACCTGACTGACCTGACGGAATATCAGCGTATCCTCAAGCAGAGGAATACACTCCTTAAGAAGCTCAGGCGCACCGGCAGTGTCGAGGCCCGGCAGCTCGATGTCTGGGATGAGTCCATGGTGGCGCCGGCGTTCAGGATAATGGCGGCCAGGAATGGTTTCATAGATGAGATCGGGGCAAAAGTGATTGAGCTATCGCATCTTATTTCGGGGGGACAGGACACGGTCGAGATTGCATACAAGCCGCGACTGGCGCTGGCGGACGGAGCCAATTCGGCCGTATCATTCCTCAAGAAGGAAAGGGACCGCGAAATCAGGATGGGCGCCAGCATTCACGGTCCCCACCGCGACATAATAGAAATTAAGGCAAATGGCGAGCCTGTCAGGGAGTTCGGCTCGATGGGGCAGAAGAAGACCGTCATGTTGGCCATGAAGTTAGCTGCGTTGAGCGCGCTTACGGCTCATCGCGGTGAACCAGCCATACTTATCCTGGACGAGGCCTTTGCGGTTCTGGATAACGCGCGCGAAAGGCAACTTTTCGAGCTTCTCTCCGGAAGCGGGCAGGTCTTCCTGGCCAGTGCCGTGGCCATGAAGTTATACAGCCGTAATGATATCAAGGTTTTCGAGGTGAGAGACGGAAGCGTGCTGGAGAGGCCAGATGAGAAGGGACTTAATGGCGCCACGATGTTGGCTTAAGAAAAATAGTCAAGACCACAGGGGTCTTGACCTACCAAGCTTGCCTTGGCCGCAAGAAACCGTAACGATTTTTCTTTTGTCGGCGGGTCTCTTGGGCATAAATTATCAATAATGATATGTTTTTAGCCATCAACATAGGCAACAGCGCCGTCAAGTTCGGGCTATTCAAGGGCCGAGAGTTGCTCGATGTCGTTACCGCTCCATCGTCTACAAAAACGGTCGAGCAGTTCTGGGAAATAGTCAAAAAGCCGCTCGGCGGAGCTGAGGGGGAGGGCTCGAAAGTCGAGAAGATAGGAATCGCCTCCGTGGTTCCGGTGCTGACCGAGGTGTTCGCCAGGCTCTCGGAGATGCATTTATCGCAGAAGGCCCATGTCTTAAGCTTCGATTCTCCGCTCGGCTTTCAGATAAGATACGATGAACCGGCTCAGTTAGGGGCCGACCGTTTGGCCAACGCCGCGGCGGCCAGGACGATTTACGGCTACCCGGCGATCGTGGTCGATATCGGCACGGCGACCACATTTGACGTGGTCGACGAAGGCGGCGATTTTGCCGGCGGCCTGATCGCGCCCGGGCCTGCAACCTCGGCCGAGAGCCTGTTCGAAAAAGCGGCCAGGCTATTCCCGGTCCAAATCGAAAAACCGGATAGATTGATTGCCACAAATACGGCTGATGCCGTTAAGGCCGGAATCTATTATGGAAACCTGGGCCAGATAAATTATATAATCTCACGCCTTAAGCTGGAAGCCGGCTATAATAACGCAAAGGTGATTGTCACCGGCGGACTGGCCGAATTGTTCGGGTCGGGATCGACCGGGATTGATGTTATCGATCCCAATTTAACTCTCAGGGGCATCAATCTCATATTCGCGTGATGTCACCGGGCCGAGAGTGAAATATCGTCAGTCCTCAGCCGCGCCGACACCAATTTCCTGACACGGGAGTTAAATATTCCTTGATAAAAGGAGATTTCATGATTACTTTTCCAGTGTGCCTCGCTGATTCTTAACGGCATAAAGGAGGATTTTGTAGATGAAGGTTGACCACCATATCATTGATAGAAGCTCCTGGGATGAGATCAACATCGATGGGTGGTTTAAGGCTCTAATCCCTCCGACCTGGGAAGTGGATGATGAGGATGATGTTATCATATTTGACCCCGAGGGATTTGGGGAGCTGAACATCACCTTTCTGGAAAGGACAATCGGCCGCTCGAAACGCGACGTAGCCGGCGACATCATTGCGGGTTGGGCCGAGGAGCTTGATCAGTACAATGGTTACGAGGCCAACATTGTAAAACGGAGCAAAGAAGTATTGATTGTCAGCGCGGAATTCACGGCCGATGAACCCGAGGGGGAGGTTGAGTTCTGGCGGATATTCGCGGTAGTCGGCGACAAGATAGCGCTTGATATAAATTACAGTTGCGATGTCGAGGACAAGGAGCGCGAGGAGCGCGTGGTGGAGGGCATCATCGATTCCATCCAGTTAATAGGCACCGGCGCCTTGCCGGCCGACGACAGCGAGGATAAGCTCGGCTGATCATCGATTGGCTCGACAAGGTGACCTTAGTTGACTGTAACTTTCAGGCGAATTTTCCATATAAAATAAAAGGCGTATAAGTTAAGCCGGAGGGCTTCTTGCAGTTCGACGAATTTTGGTCAAAATCGATCGACCTATTGAAAGGTTTTCTTACGGACTATAAACAGGACCGCGAGGAGCGCCTTTTTATTTCCAATTGGCGGCCGGACCGGGGTTTTATCGATGAGAAATTCCCAATCCGCGAGGTCGGCCCCGACAAAATCACCTGCCTGACTATCCACGCCGGCAAACCGGTCGAGATCCCCAGGGAAGACATGGCGACGCTGTTCGAATTGTGGGATGATCTCCTGGCCGGCCAAACATCTCGTATCGAGGTGGTCGAGAAGGTCCCCCGCACCACTTACGCCATCTCGCTGATGAAGTATCTTAAAGATAGTGTAAGGTAGATATAACAGGGGGTGGCATGCTTC
>MEWP01000154.1 GCA_001775395.1 candidate division Zixibacteria bacterium RBG_16_53_22
TAAATGTTACTGCTAGGGCTGTGTTGGAACAGATGGCCAGTACGGGAAGGAGGTTAATCAGAAAAGCCGCAGGTCTCATAACCACCTCTCTTTTTAATGTTTCTATGCACTGTCTATAATAAAATCTACCCGGAATGTCAAGGAAAAAAAGGGAATACCCGGGAAGCGGGCCGGCCGGCTCCTATGCCGCTGACGTTATCTATATCTCCTGACGACACGATTCGTCAGGAACTGCACAAAGCCGAACAGTTCCGTCGCCCGCTGTTCTTTTATGCTCGCCGCTATCAGCGCGGCGACTCCCCTGATTACCGCTGAAATGGCAAATAGAATATGATAATTCACAACAACCTGCGGCCCAATTGCAATCCCAATCCCTTTCCAGATTTCGGCCAGGCCGCCGCCCAGTAACGATGCCGCGAAAAAGCCGGTCCCTGATGCCACCGCAAATACCGCCAGATAGATGGTCCGGTTTTTCTCAGGGCTGATTGAAAGCGGCAAATTGAAGGCTGCTAAGTTAAAACCTGCCCAAAGGATACCGGCGTAGATGGCCTCGAGACCCAGTATCCATAGGTAATCATGACGCGGGACCAGCCAAATCAGCGGAACCACGGACAACCCCAGTGAACACGCCACCAAAGTCGGCTTCGAACCGTATTTATCGATCAACACCCCCCAGGGCTTATTTGCAAATAGGGCCGCTATCAGGGATGCGGTCGAATAAAGAGATATCTGTGTAAATGTCATCTTGAGATTGGTCAGCATGTGGGCGGCAAAGAAAGCTCCGGCAATTCCTGTCCCAATGTTCCATATGAAGAAGAAAATCAGGAGCCTTCGAAACTCGGCGCTTCTAACTGGTGCAAGAAAATAGTCTTTGTCGATGACCACCGCGCCGGCCGGGATATTTTTTTCGGGGAGCCTATTCATAATAAAGGCGGCTACTAAGCCTGATACGCTTCCTGCCGCCAGAAGAATTGCATACCCATAGTCTGCTCTGCCGCTCTTTTGGAAAAAATCGAGCGCCGCCCCCGCAATTATGAAGGTCGCGATTGTCGAGAAAGCAATTGCGGCGCTTCTGGATCCGAAATATCGCCCTCGGAGCCGCCGCGGAACCAGATCGGCGACCCAGGTGAACCAACCCGCCGCGCCCATTGTAACACCCACGTTCGATATTATGAAGATTCCAAGCATATAACCGAGTCGCCAGTCACCCTCGATAAATGGGAGGGGCACGAGCAACCACCAGATCTGACGTCCCAGCAGGAGGCTGCCCGTGGTTAGTGTCTTGCACCGACCGGTTAAGTCAATTCTATAAGCGGCTAATATTTGTGAAACTTGCGATATGAAGGGGATTGCCCCCAAGAGCCCTATTTCAAAATTGTTGGCGCCAAGGAAGAGCGCGAACCCGGTGAGAAATGGACTCCCGGTTAAGGTGATAAATATCGTGGCGAATACACCCTCCCATGTAACGAAGGGAAGAATATGACGCAGGGGCTGCCGTCCGAGCAGTTCTGCCTCTGCCGTAGCCTGCGATTTATCTGCCAACGCGGGTCTCTTGGCGTCAGATTCTGTTTGTTCGGTCTCCAATTCTCTTTCCCGACGAATTTCACAGTTGCCGCAGCCTGGCCTAATAATACACGCGATCGGATATCCAGAGTCGTAAACACAGTCCCCGAATAATGCTCAGGTCAGCCAAAGGAACCTGAAGTAAGGGCCCCGGTTAGGCGGCTACAATATACTTAATTTGAAATAAGTCAATTAGATTCTTAAGCTTATGGCGTATATATCTACTTGCCCAAAGGGGAAACCTTCGCGACTAAGCCGGAAGCTCCAATATTTCCTCTGGCTTCCAGGCAATTCGCCTCAGGCAGTTGGGACACAGGTATATTCCATTATATAGATCCATTTCGGAAAATCTGACTTGCTGGTTGCATGATTCGCATAGCGCCAGCCCGACCCTTTGCAGCTTCTGTAAAGCCAACTCTATTTCCTTAAGCTCCATACACTCCCTTTCTATCGCTTCGAAATATATATCGGCACGAATAGCGGATAATTTATAAATTGACAATTTCCGCCCGCAAGGTAAATTAATTCATATCGAGGTTAATATGAAACGCGTTCCCGCCTTCCTGGCCTCCGCTGTAATTTTATTAATTGTCCTTCTCGATGACGATATCGCGGTGGGCGATAACATCATGATTCGCGCCCGTTTCAATTCATTTGAGCAGAAGGCAGTTGTCGAAAGCCGCCTTCAAAGGCTCAATGACGATATTGGAGCATTTGGGATTTATGAGGCCTCGCCTGCCGATATCAAGTGGCTCGACAGCCTGGGCCTGAATTATCAGACGGCGCCGATATCTCGTCGACTGCCGCCGATCATAGCCGAACTCGATTCGTTTTTCTACACCTACGACGAGATGATCGACTCGATGTATTCCTGGCAATCCCGGTTCCCGGCTCTGGCGCAGGTCGAAATTATAGGCCAAACACAGCAGGAATACAGAAATATCTACGCCCTAAAAATATCCGACAGCGTGACCGTTGACCAGGACGAACCGGTTTTGCTTTTCGACGGCGCCCATCACGCCTGCGAGATCATGGGGATGGAGATTTGCCTCGCACTGGCCGATACCCTTCTCCGCTCCTATGGTATCGACACCAATATCACCGAAATTGTCGACCATACCGAGACATGGATTGTACCCCTTATCAACCCTGATGGCAACTCGGCAGTGCATTCGGGAATATCGCTGAATTACCGTAAGAACGGCCGGGATCACGACAACGACGGCGTATTGTATGAATATCTATGCAATGACAGTTGGACCTGCCCCACTGAAGGGATCGACCTCAATCGGAATTACGATTGGTATTGGAGCAGCAGCGGTTCAGATGTTCCAATGAACTATTACTACCGGGGCGCATCGCCCGGCTCCGAATCGGAGAACGCGGCCATCACGGCCCTGGTGGCCCGAATCAGACCTATCTTCTCGGTGACATATCACAGTTGGGGCGAGGTGCTTTATTTCCCCTGGCTGTGGAGCAATAATCAGTATACCCCCGACCACGGCGTCATTTTCGAAATCGCGACCGAAATGGCCGGCAGAATCGAGAAGGAAGACGGCCTCGAATCCTACGATCTGACACCCACAGGCGGCCAGGGTGGCCTGTCGCCAAACTGGCAATATGCCAGGTATGGGGTCATTTCATTCCTTCCCGAAACCGTGGCCTATCCGGATTTCATTCCCGATTCCGAGGCGCGCAAAAATGGGATCGTGACTGCCAACCTTCAAGGCGTTTTTTATCTATACGCCAGGATTCGAGAGAGCCAAATCACCGGACGGGTTGTTGACATCGCCTCCCATCAGCCTCTTGAAGCCGAAATACGGATATTGGAGCATTACTCCACGTCTCTGGGTCCCAGGATGTCGGATTCCCTGTATGGCCGCTATGCCAGGATTCTTCAGCCGGGGACCTATACCGTTCAGGCCATCCATCCCGGTTACCCGGTAAAGACGATCCCCGGAGTGGTTGTCAGCCCCGGTGTGCCAACCCTGCTCAATATTCAACTGGGGGATTTCCTGCCAGGCGACGCCAACGGAAACGGGCGCCGTAACGGCGCCGACGTCGTATTCCTGGTGGCTTATCTCAAGGGAATAGGGCGCGCTCCTGACCCCATGGAGCTTGGTGATGTCAATGGCGATTGCGTGGTAAATGTCGGTGATGTGGTTTTGCTGGTGAGATATTTCAAGGGCGGACCGGAACCGCAGGTATGCATAAGCCGGGACTGAAAAGCCATAATTAAGACCGCGCCGATTTTAGGCAGCGAATCTTTTGAGCGAAAACCTGCGAAGCAGATCCGAGGTCTCGCCCTTCATGATTGCCCGCGCCACATCTCTGGCCACCACCATCCCCAGGCCGAAACCGTGGCCGTTATATCCTACCGCTGCGATGACGGCGTTGTTATGGGGCAAAGGCCCCACCAACGGTAATCCGTCGATCGTATTGCCCATGACACCGCTCCAGCGAGCCGCCACGGGAAATTCGGCGACCCCGATATTCTGCCTGATATAATCCTCAAGCCCATTTTGAAGCTGCGGATTGGTGGAGTCCTCGAATCCGACCTCGGTATCGACGAAGCGGTTTCGCAGCCCGCCCATCACGACGGCATTGTCGGGGGTTTGCCTGAAATAGTCATAGCCGAAATTGGCATAATAGGTATTGTCGCGAAGGTTGTTTCCCTGGCCGGGTCCGGTGGCCAGCATCTGGCCACGGACCGGGAATATCATTTCCTTGAAATAGGTATCGACCAGCGCTGAGTAAGCGTTGGTTGCCAAAACCGCGATTTCGGCCGCTATTGAATGTCCGCCCCCTTTGATTTCGACCCCGCCATTCTTCTTTTCGATTCCTCTAACCTCGAACCCCTCGATGACGTTTATTTCCCTGGCCAGGCCATTCACAAATGCGAAAGGATCGAGATTGCCATCGATAGGATTGAAGAAGGCGCCATGGTAATTGCCAAAACCGAGCCGCTCAGCGACCTTGCCGGACCCGATATATTCGCCGTCGAAACCAGCGGAGCGTAATAGTTCGGCCGATTCCTCGAGCTCGCTTGCCTCCACGTTCGAGACGGCCAGATGATACGACCCCGAGCGGCGATAATCGCAATCGATCTTCCTTTTTGCGATCGCCTCTGCCATAAGGGCGTGATTCTCGATGGTCGCCGCGGTAAGCATCCTGGCCCCATTTTTCCCCAGCCCGACCACCATGCGGGAATATGGCTCGGCCATCCCCGAAAGCAGGAATCCGGCATTCCGGCCCGAGGCTCCATAGGCGACAAATTCTTTCTCGAGTACCAGGCAGTTGCCGCACCCCATTTCTTTCAAATAGTGAGCCGCGGCTATCCCGACCAGCCCGCCTCCGATAACGGCGATATCGGCATGCCGGGGTAGCTCCCCCGGGGATCTCTTTCCGATTAGAATCTTGTTTTTTGTCTGCCAGTACGATTCCGTCATGACGCCAATATATTACTCCGTTATCGCGCCGGCAATATTGATTTGCCTTGATTTTGGATGCCCGCAATCATACATATCCGTAAAGTCAATTGAGTTATGGCAAGTCATGAGATTTAGCTTCCAGTTTCTACGCCGAATCAAAGTCAGGATTGCGCTGAGTTTTTCGCTCCTGTTTCTGGCTTTTGCCGTTCCCATCATAATTTACGCGGTCAACCAGGTTAATCTGTTCTTCAATGGCTTATACCTGGAGCAGATGAGAGCTGTCGGGATGGCTATTGCCTCGGTTCACGATAACGGGCATCCCGGCGATAACGACTCCCTGACGGCCAGGGTATCGCAAATTACAGGCTCCAACGTGTACCTCTACGGATCTGCCGGTGAGCTCGTCTCGAAACGTTACGAGGGCTCAATGCACGACACCAATTCCATATTATCATACCCGATTATCGAGCCCCAGCCGGAAATTCCCCCGGTATTCGATAAGGTCAGGCACAGATTTATCGATATTGGAACCCGACGATATCTACAGGTTCAGACGGAGTTGCCGGGCGGCTTGATTCTGCTGCAGGTGAAATCCCTGAGGCGAATCACCATGATCGCTCGCAGAATGAGCGAGGTTATCGTCTGGTCGAGTTTTCTCGGCCTGATAACCCTCGTGGCCGTGGCGTTTTGGGTCTCGGCAAATATCACGCGGCCCATCGAGGAACTCACCACTTTCGCCCAGCGGATCAGGGCCGGCCGCCTGCCGCCCAGGACGAACATCGTCAGCCCCGATGAGGTCGGTGAGCTGGCGGATGCCCTGAACGATATTGTCGACGATCTGGGCGCCGCCAGGGAACGCCTCGGTCGCCTCGAGGTCATGCGCCGTGATTTCTTCGCCAATGTCGGTGAGGAGCTCAAAAGGCCGCTTCAGAAAATTCAATTGGAGCTGGCTGGCATCGCCGGTTCCCCCGCTCTGGCCGGCGAGGTTGGCGATGCTTTCGACAGCGCTCGATTCCAGGCCCAGCGCCTGCATCATATTATCGATACCCTGATTCAGATCTCGGAGCTGGAATTCGGCGAGATCACGCTGGAGATTAAAACCGTCTCTCTGGGTCGCCTGCTGGATTCGGTAATTGGTGAATATCGCCAGCGCATATTTTCGAAAGGCCTTGATCTGAAAATCGATATCCCGGCCGAACACGCCGCCATCGATCTCTTGGGCGACGAACGTCTCCTGGGTGTGGTGCTTCGGAATCTCATCTCCAATGCCGCCGATTTCACGCAACAGGGGCATGTCAGGATTTTTTCCGAGGACAACGGCGTCAATCTCAAGTTGACTGTCGAAGATACCGGCCCGGGGATCCCGCGCGATGAAATCGATCGCATTTTCGAGAGGTTTTACCGTGTCAAGGCCGAGCAGCCTCAAGGGGAGGATCGAACCGGCCTGGGCCTGGCTATCGCCAAGCACATCATGGAGGCCCATGGCCGGAGCCTTGACGTCGAAAGCCTGCTCGGCGTTGGCTCCAAGTTCTCTATCCATTTGAAAAAAGTGGGGCAGGCCTGACCGGGTGTCGCCTCGCCTTTGTGCCGTTCCCGATTCGACCGACAATCTGTCCATCTTCGCTAATGACCTCGATTTTTGGTTCGATAATTACAATAGACATATTATGGCAGGGCATAACATCATCTTGCTCGCGATGGGGCTGGCTATCCTGATTGGCGTCGCCTGGCGAATTCGCGTCATAAAGGAGATGCCGTTTTCCGCTAACTTGGTAGACGTGGTTATTTCATCTTATCTGGTTGCCGCGGGCTCTCTGCCGATATTGCACTATCTCGGGCATTTTCAATTTCTGCAGGATCAATTCCCGGCCGGTTTGCTGATGCTGATGCCGGCCGCATTCTCGGCTCCCCGCTTGAAAAGCTCCGGGCTAAGACGCCCCTCGACGTCTCTCTGGCTGGCGGTCGGCCTGGCCCTGATGGGATATTGCACCATCATGAATTCCAAATGGAGCCCGCCGGGCCTGAATGCCGATTCGCCGTCGCTGTTCGCGGCCCTGTTCTTGTTCATATCCATGTTCTTCTTCAATAGATACCGCAGATTTCTGCTCGGCCTTGCAACCATCATCTGGATAATCGACCTGGCGAATATAACCTCGATGGGATCCTCGGGTATCGGCATTGTCATGGGGGCAATCTCGCTGTCATCGATTATCAATTTCGTGCATATTCCCGGAATGGCCATATTCGATTTCGATCTCCGCGACTTCATCCGGTCGCTGGCCAATCCCTGCCTGATTCTCGACCTGACCGGCACTACGGAGTTCTGCAACGAGCAATTCCTGGAATTATCCGGTCGCAAGAGGGAAGAGGTCATCGGCGGTGATGCCATCGACCTGTTCGATATCCCCCTCGATTGGCGTTTCAAGCTGGGTCCTGCGGAGAGATTCAAGAAGGTCCATTGTCATCTGGTCAAATCCGATGGCGAGAAAATGCCGGCCGAGCTCATCTTAAGCGAGATTCGCAATGTCCACGGCGAGCTCAAGAATTTGCTCTGCGAGGTCTTCGACGAAAGCGAGAGAAATCTGCTCGAAAACAGGCTTAAGGGTGAGACGATGAGGTTCGCCAGCTTTATCGAGACCAGCCAGGCGCTGTCATCGTCTCTGGAACTCAAGGACGTTCTCAAATCCATCGCCCGCGCCGCTGAGAGCCTGACCCGCTCCGATTCCTGCACCATCTGCACGCTCGACCAAAACCGCCGGGTCTTAAGGCCCGTCTACTCGTCCGAGGAGGAGTATAATACCGAGGTCATGAATTTCGAAATCGCGATCGGCAGCGGCCTGACTGGCGCAGTTGTGGCCGATGGCAAGCCTCGAATTCAGAATTTCGACGATGCCGACCAGGTGGCCGTGCATATTCCCGGCACCGGCCAGGATGACGAATCGCTTCTCTCCATGCCGTTGGTGGCCAGAGATAACATCATCGGCACGCTGACTCTCTACAAGGGCGGCAAGCAGAGATTTGAGCAAGATGACTTGAAAATGCTGACCGTATTCGCCTCGCAGGCCGCGGCCATTATCGAATCCAGCCACCTCTACATGAAACTCAAGGCCTCGGAACGGCTGTACAGGTATTCGGTCGATCTGGCCGGCGACGGGATTCTTTTCGTCGATTTCGAACATGGCAAGATCGTCGATGCCAACGAAATGGCATTGAAGCTTCTCAAATACTCGCGGGCCGAGTTGATGACCCTGCGCGTCTGGGAGCTCAACCCCGAGGCTCAAATGCATGTCACCAAGTTGTTGTGGGAGGAGGTCAGGCAGACAGGCTGGGGCAAGCTCGGCGAGGTGGAGTATCTGCTCAAGGACGGTTCCAGACTTCCGGCCTCCATCACTGTCTCGGCCGTCTCCTCCGGCGAGGCCAATTCCATCCAGTGGATGATCCGCGATATAAGCGAATACAAGCGCAATATCGAAAAGGTGGGATTTTTCCACCAGCTTCTCGAACGCCTCGGGGAACCGATACTGTTGACTAATACAAAGGGCAAGATACTTTATTCTAACAAGGCTTTTGGCGATATTTTCCGCCTCGGCTCCGACGAAATCGCCAGGAGCGACGTCGCCTCTATCAACCTGCAAGGCTCGATGCTGGATCCGTTGACATCATGCTGGGCGAAATTGCGCGGCAAAGATTACCTGATCGATGAAATTCAAATTAATTCCGTGGATGGGGCGCCTAAGAAGAAAACGGTGTCGATCCTGCCTTATCGCTGCGGCACCGGTGAGATAAAATATTTCATCTGGATTTTCCATCCTCCCGCGGAGTCAGGATCGGCCGAAGATGCGCAGTGCCCTCCCGACCGGGCCAACGCATTGACTATCGCAAACAATGACCGTCTATAAGCGCCGGCCCGCCCTTTAGGTAAATCACGAAATAGACGACATCGATGCCGTTGACCTGGCAATTCCCATTGACATCGGCCTCCGGGTAAAACCCGTCAATTTCGAGAGGCGGAGGAGAACCGCCTTTCAGAAAATTAACGAAGTAGACCACGTCGATACCGTTTCTTTCCCCACTATGGTTGACATCGCCGATAAGGTAAACAACCCCCGTGTCTACCGCCACCACGAACGACCAAACCTGCGAATATTCCGACCAGCCCTCCTCGTTGGCGGCTCTTGCCCGCCAATAATATTGGCCATTGGCGAGAGAATCGATATTGTCATATTGAGAATCAATCAGCGTCGTGTCGCCGATTACAATGGAGCCAAAGTCTATATCTTCGGCAATCTGCAGGGCATAACGAGTCGCCCCCTCAGAATCTGTCCAATCGAAATGCAGGTAGGCGCTTGTCGACAAGAACTCATCGCCGGGGGCCAGTAGTGTGGGTGCGTCGGGCGGCTGAGCTCCTGAGGCAATCGAAAATGACCAGGTCTCGCTCCGGTTCGAAAATCCACTCCCATTCCAGGCCGTAACCCGCCAGTAATATTGATCGAAAGCGAACGGGAGCAAGTTCCTGTAGGCCGACAAGGTTACGGTCGAATCGCGCTCGAACAAATCGGCAAAGGCGGGGTCGAGCGCGATTTCCATTACATATCCGATGGCGTAGGTGGCATCATTCCAGTCGAAATTCAGGGCCAGGGAATCCTCGAAAGTCGCGCCATTTTGCGGCGAAACCAGGATCGGCGTTGCCGGCGGCGGGCTTAACGGGACCAATTGCACATTTCTTGTCGTGGGGCCGCTGTTTGTAACGATCACCCCGGTTACGGTCTTGGACGCATACCCGTCTTTGCTAAATATCAGCGTATATGTCCCCGGGTCGATCAATCTGTCATACCGTCCGGTCGTCGGGCGCGTATAGCGCGGATTAATATCGGGGCTGGTGGCCTGTAACACTTCCACCTCGGCCTCGAGCGGAAGGCCGGTGATCGAATCGGTGACGGCACCTGTCAGCCGGGCGTATCCGCCTCTTTGCAACAGGTAATACATTCCGGCAAGATGTCTCTGGCAAATGGAATCGACAAGCGACGTATCTTGAATGGTGGTGTCGGATATCTCGCAGACGAAAGCCGCGGTCCCGAAATTGCCGTAGTAATAAGTCTTGAAATCGCCCTTGTTGACCAGGGCCCTTCTGCCCTCGTATGTCGAATCACCGGCGTCATCTACAATCGAGCCGGCAAAGGCATCCCCGATATGTCTCATCGAGACCTCATCGGGGGCCATGCCATGGCCGCCATCGCTGG
>MEWP01000155.1:0-50018 GCA_001775395.1 candidate division Zixibacteria bacterium RBG_16_53_22
ATATTCTCGCCCCGCAATGACGGCATTGGCCGCGCAGAATCAGGTATGACAGGATGGGGATGTTGTCATAGGGCTTGACAGGATTCTTGCATTGTGGGCAGTGCGAACCGGGCCGGACAATGGAGATCTCCCGCGGCAGGCGGTAGATCAAAACATTCAGGAAACTTCCGAACGTAATGGCGAAAATGAAGACCAATATTAGTACCAATGGATCATGCATAAAGTTAATATAGAAAAAAGCGGGATTTTGTGAAAGGGTAAAAAAGGAACGGAACTACTGCGTGGCATCATCAATGGTGTTTAACAATGTGCCTGTTTGGTCGATCGTCCAGGTATCGATAGCAGCATCGTCGTCTATATTCCCCGTGGCTGTGCATGTGAAAGTTGTGCGGGTGGAGACCATGGCATATGAATATCTGGCGGGAAGCATGACCTCGACATGAATCTGGGCATAGGCAATAGGCGCTCCGGAAGAGGCGGTCGCTCCATTAAGGCAGTACGAGTCGTTCAGGCCGAAATAAGCCTCCTGCATGGTGTAAATCTGCTTAAGAAGCCCCTTGGCCTCTGATTGCTTCGCTTTGGTCGACGCCATCATGAAACGGGGCAGGGCCATGGAGGCCAGAATACCTATGATAACCACCACGATCATTAGCTCGATTAGCGTAAAGCCGTGGTTTCTTATTCTTCTTGGCTGTCGCGTTTTCATTGTCGTCTCCTATCGTGCCCGGAGTCTTTCTGCTAATAAGAATGGGGGACGGGTGTTCCGTCCCCCAAGTTTCCCATTGTGCTAGAGCACCGAATCGTCTTGGTTACAGGCCAGAGTACCCGTGTCGTCAATCTGCCAAATGTCTGTCGTGGCATCGTCGTCGAGAGTCGTGGCCGTAGCTACGCAGGTGAATGTATTGGCCGCAGCGGTCATTACATATGCATAGCGGGCGGTAGCGCCGATATCAACACCGATCCTGGCGAACGTGGTCGGGGCAGCAGCTGATGCGGTGATACCGTTAAGGCAGTAGGAGTTGAATTCCTGCCTGTAGGCGTGCTGCATGGTGTAGATCTGCTTCAGAAGCTGCTTGGCCTCCGACTGCTTGGACTTGGTTGTCGAGCGCATGAAACGCGGTATCGCCAGAGCGGCCAGGATACCGATGATGACCACAACGATCATCAATTCGATCAGGGTGAAGCCTTTGTTGTTCTTCTTCATTTTACACCTCTCTTAAGATTGGGGTTAGATGTTTTCCTACTATTTTATCGAACTTTGCGGCTGTGACTTTAACGAGAATTATGGCTGTATAGTCCGATTCCTCCTATTCTGTTTTCAAACAGCCATGGCCATATAGGGCAAACGGCATGCCAACGGCAGAGGCTAAACGTAGCCAACTGAAACGAGACGCATAATAGCTTGTTTATCAGGAGGTTAAGATAAATGGCCGGCTGCGATTGCTATGATTGCTGGCATCCGTAAAGTCAAATATTTGAGTTTTGACCATTGCGTTTTGCATAACGCCAAAGGAATACCTGCTTTCCCGGTGATCAATGGAACAACCGATGGTTACATTTGAAACATATGCTTCATTAGCAGTATCAGGCCTTCCTGACACTCCATGGAGTAATTTAACGTTTCCTGTTCCGTCAGGTCGTCCATGCGGACCAGTATGGGTAGGTCGAAGAACGTGACCTGACGGAATGTAAGAAAAGCGCCAGGTCACGCCCAAATGGGCTACGACCTGGCGCAACATGAAAGGCTTTAGGCGCCGGAGCACCTGACCTACTTGATATTCGCATTAGAGGCCACCGTATTCAAGGTGGCGAAATAGCGGTCGGCAAGATCGTGAAGGCCGCGGTCGCGGTAATATTCGCCGCGGCACTGCAGCCATAACACCCAGGTGCGGATACTTTCAATATCATTAGAGCCCCTGGCCCGACTGAAATAGACATCATCTGGGGATGATTCTTGTCCGATGCCTGTTGTATCGACCGAAAGAAGATATCCCAGCCCTTGCGGATGAAGATATCTGGCCAGAGGTCTGCTGGAGTAATCGTATTCGACATATATTGGACGCCTCGACACGGCGACATTGACAAGCGCCCTGTAGTAATTTTGACGGGAACTTTCAGTTTTGATATCGAGACCGAGCATTCTATTCGTCTGTCTCCTGCCCCACTCGTGATCCCAATTATAGATATTGATAATGACCCGATCATCATATCGGTTGGATAAAGCCTGTTTTGCAAGCAAGCTGAAATAGGTGTTATATGACGACGTGAGAATCACGGCTCCATCCGGGGAATTATCGAGATAATCCTCGGCTATGTTTCCGGCGGCGGTCACTCTCGAAAGATCGGCCGAAAGAAAATTGTTCAAGCATGGACCGATGCAAATGGCCAGGCCGATCGCCACGGAAATTACGGCGCCCCCGGAGGATATGCCCTTGACGGACGCGGTCGAGGCTTTTCGCGAGACGGCTTGATAGATGAATTCCAGCCCGACTGCCAGGCATAGAGCAACGACCGCCAGCGAAATAATCAGGTAGCCGTGGAGATCGAAATTCTCATAAAAGTAGCTGGCCGCCAGGGAAATCGAAAGCAAATTGAAGCCGAGAATTACGAGTATGGCCCGGCCGACCCCATGACTGTTAAGGCCGAGATATATCGCCCCAATTACCGCCAGCAACAGCCCCGGTATACCCACCTGCCTGCTCATGAGGCCGATGACGAAACCGATCTCATCGATGATGTGGCCGAATAATCCGCCTTTGATCGAAGTCGAAAAATCTTTGATGAAAATGTAGTCGAGCAGGCTTTTCATATTCGATGGGTCGCCCCAGTTTAGAGCGGAATTACCCTGCGCTCTGAGATATATGATCATATATAGCCCGGACGCGATCGCGAGCGCCAACGCAATTCCGGCCACGATCTGCCTGGCCCCCGGGCCGTTAGAGCCTCGCATAAGTAGCAACAGGCCCGGCACAGATAGAGCTATGGTTAGGTTATGAACGCCAAGCATGAGGCCAAGGATCACAAAGAACAATATGCCGGCCGAAGCGAACCCATGCTCCTGTCTCCTGATCTTGAATGCCAGGAGTGTCAGCGCCGCAAACCCCGCGAAATTGAGCGAATAGACTTCGAATCGCGTCGCCTGTATGCCATATGAGAATGAGACTCCCATCAGCACAGTCGGTATGAGGGCGAGAATAGCCGCGAAGACGCTGGGTCTGTGAAAATCAAGACCACTGATAGTCTTTTTTATCACCAGATACCAAAGAACCAGCCCCAAAGCGGCAAAGAATGCTGAGAACAGGTTGAGGGCGTGGGCCGGATTAGCGGGAATGAGCCAATTCCAAATTTCCGCCAGGATCAGGAACGTGGGGAATCCCGGCGGATGCGGCACGCCGTTTGAAAGCACGGCCGCCGTCAGCTCGGCGGAATCCCAAAAGTAGAATATCGGGCAAGCCTGAACGGCGAATAAGAGGCCGAAGCTCGCGAAAATTAAGAGTGGAATCAGCAATCGCGGCATACATAATGATTTTCGGCAGATTTTCAAAATTATGAAGCATGATGCGGCTCTCCCCCTGTCAGGTCGGCTGTCGGGACATTAGAACGATAAGCCTGCCTGAATAATCGGGGTCAGACCTCCGGGCGGGCCTAAGGCGGATTATTCCAGACGCCTGTAAAGCAAGACAGCCGCGCCGTATACGAAGAAATTAACGAATACCCCGGAGATAATATAGAAAAGCAGGATAACCGGGATGAGGTCGGGATTCAGGAGACCGATTATTCGAGGGGCGAAATCAGTCATAAGCTCATTCAACACAAGGCGCAGGACATTGGGGATGAAAACAACAGAAAAGGTCATCACTGGATAACGGAAAAAACCGACAAGACCATCCATTAAAGCCTCGCCCATCCCCTTATTGTCCAACACTACGCCCACTACACCATAGATGAGCAGGGCGGTCACCAGAAGTCCCGCGGTCTGAAGAACGATTCCGATTCCGGCCGACATATTCGGCGAACCCCTCATCATGTCCTTCAGGATAACCGAGGGCACATAAAAGATAAGAAGAACCAGGACGGTTTCAACCAACCATAGCAAGAGAAGCCTGAGATAGCGGTTAAAGGCGATTCCGAGGCCGTCGCGCATGGTCAACCATTGGCGCGAGAAGGCGCCATCTAAACGTCGGATGACCACGGCCAGCATTATGATCCAGAGGGTCGGCCCCAAGATGAATGTCTCATACCCGGCATATATCGTGGGCAGCGCCAGGTAATATTGCGGGTAATGAAAGGCTTGTGCCGGCACGAACAACGAGAGTATCGGCTTGATTATGGATATCAACACCGGGGCATAAAACCACAGAAACATGGCCGTTCCCAGAAGCTGAAAAACGGCCACGATGAAAAACGGCGAATACCAGGAAATCTTCAACAGGCTCGCGAAGAGCTGGCCGTAGACACCGAGAAAAAGATTTAATTTATCGAGAAGGGATAGCCTGACCTTTACCATTGGGAGCTGCCGAGAAACGATCGGGAACTATGATCGCGACGGTCGTAGACCTCCATCCAATAGTAATACGTTTTCCCCTGAATGGTATTCCTGTCATTATAGGAACTGGTTTCCGGATTCGGGCTTAAGAAAACCACGATGGCCTGGGTCGGTGTCGAAAGGGTATCTCTGAGAATCCTATAGCTGCCGAAATCCGGAATATCTGCAGGCACCCAGGTCACGGTCAGGAAATTGGTGTCGGGGATGACGACGCCGCTTACATTTCCTGGCGCGATGTCGCTCAAATTGGCCCGGACCGCATTGGAGGCGGCGCTGTTTCCGCCGTTATCATAGGTTTGAACTACATACCAGAAATTGGCCGTATCGATTCCGTCAGGCATGGATGGATGATCCAGGAAGATGGTCGATTCCTGATCGGTTATGACACCAACTAACAGACTGTCGTCGCGGCCCAGGTCCTCGCGCCATGTGAAGATTCTAAACTCCCTGAAATCATCCAATGCCGACTGGCTCCACGAGAGGTCGATATCCTCATAAAAGTCCGGCTCGGGAAATAGCGGGACGAGGAGTGCAGGATCCGGAGGTTCGTCGATCCCGGTCCGGCCCGAGGCGGTATTGGACCAGGCGGAATTACCGGCTCTGTCGAGCGACAGCACCCCGTAGTAATATATTGTATTCGACAGGAGGTCGCTGTCGATGAAACTCACCTCGGCGCCGGAAGCGAAGACCAGAATATCCGAGGTGTCAACCACGCCGTTACTGGAACGGTAAAGCTCGTAGCGAAGGAAATCCTGATCATCGCACGCCGACCAGGCGATATCCAGTTGGTCGTAAGTGCCCGGCACTGTCACGATCGGAAATAGAACGACACCCTGGGGAGGCATGTTGGGATTGGTCGAGGCGTGGGCCTCGTTGGATCCGCCCCACAAGCCGGTATTGTCTATCACGTAGACTTTGTAGTAGTAGGTCGTATTGGGAGCCAGGCCGGTATCGGGCAACGAGGTTGTGCCGGCCGATGCTATCGACCGGACCAGAAAGTCAGTGGAATCCGTGCCGGCCGAGGTCGATCGGTATATTCGATATTGGGCGAAATCAGATGCCGCAGAAGCGCTCCAGCTTATTAGCAGGCGGTCATGGCGATCAGGTTCGCTGGTGATGCTGTAAATCGAGACCGGGTCGGGAGCGCGCCTGACAGAGATATTCTCCCGGCATCGAATCCGGTCGGCCCTGTTGCCGGCACGATCCGCGAAGTCGCCGAAAACAGCGCCGTTTTCGAAATCAAGGTCGCTTCCGATATCGTAGTCGGCTTCATATATGCCATCATCCGCATTTATGTCACCGCGGCTCCCGTCGTCATACAGGTCGACGGTCGCCTGGTTCTGTCCGATTACTACCACGGCCTGCCCTTCGATTTCACCACAGAAGAGCCTGAAATGGACTCGATCTCCTGCCGAGAGGGGTGCCCCGGCGGGGGCAAACTTAAGCGAATCCATAAAAGCCTCGGTGTCGAGAATTATGCTGTCGGAGTAATAATTCGAAGTCACATTATCAGTGAGGTCACGGAAGCGAGCATATACTGCATACGACCCATCGCCCGGAGGTATCACCCAGGGCCTTGACGGCGCATAACTCTCCCAGGAAGCACCGGCAAAGGATGAATCATCGGATATTTGCATATACCGGGTGCCGACAGGAGCCACTACGGTCAGCAGGATGATACTGCTGTTCGTGAAGATATCGCCTTCATTGATTATGACCGCGTAGAGATTGGGGACCGCGGAAACCGGGAGGCTGTGGTATCCCTCGAAATGGGCGCTGTTAACCGCCGCGACCTTGAAGAAATACGCGGTGCCGTTTTGAAGATTGGCCGCTTCATATGCCGTCTCGTCGATTTCATCGAGGATCTGATAATTCGAGGCGGTGGAATCGGAAATATAAAGGCGATAGAAAAGCACGGCGCCGGCATCCGAAATGTCCCATGATAAATATACGATGCGGTCACCCACAGCCGCGCGGAGCTCGGTCGGTGTCGGCGGAACATTATATTGCTTGGGTGGGGAAACCGGGCTGGGAATCTGTCTATCGCAAGAGAGGAATAATCCGAAAAATATTATGGCCATTGCCAACGCATTATGCCCGCCGGTATTTCTCATCAGACCTCCTAGAAACCTATCACATAACTGAGCATGATTCCTCCCTCGGCTGAGGCGCTGACCGTCGGAATAACGACATCGTTGCGAGGGAAGAATAGGATGGCGTCCAGGACATTGAGTGTCCAGACGCCAACGCCGATATAAAAAACCGTTCGCCGGTCATTTTCCGCCTTATATGCGACCCGCTGCGCGGCATCCTTGACGGCTTTGAGCCGAACGCTCTCCGAAATCGACGTGGCCTCGGCGTAAAGTTGGGCAGCGACGTCATAATCGGCCCGCTTGTCTTGATACTTCTTGTCGGAGAAGTATAATCCCGCCGCCGAAACTAATGTCCCCGCGAAGTACATGCCGCCCCTGAACGAATTTCCCGAATAGCGCTGACCCCAGCCGGGTATGAACAGCGACCTCAATCCCGCCTTGAATGCCGTCTTTCGCGAGAGATTTATGGCTACGTTCCTGGAGGTGCCAGGAGCGAAATCGAGGTCACCTTTCCAATTCTCGTACCCGGGTGAGACTATCTTGGTCTTGTATCGACCCGACAGATTGGAGGGAAGGCGGGCCGGCGTGCTGGTAACAAGATCATATTCTCCATCGAGGTAAACTGTCGCTCCCGAGGGATTGGTAGTCAGGTAAAAACCCTGAACATTCTGATCGGCCTGTTGCGCGGACAAGACGGCCGGCATCAGGGAAAATGCGCATGACAATATTAGAATATTCCTTGGAATCCTCATGTTGAAACTCCCTCAAATATTACCCTGGGGCCGGGGGCCACTTTTATCGTCCTCAGCATTCCGGATAATCTTCTTTGCATCTTTTACTCGCAAGCGCGCGCTATGTACTAAGTATTTATTCAGGGAATATAAATAATTCGGCCTCAAACGCAGCCACAAGGTTTCAGGCATCCCGCTATATTTCCATCATCCCCCAAAAAGAACATACATGATACATAGGGAGTTGGCAAGCAATTTGTAAGCATAAAAAAAGGGGGATTCCGCAATCCCCCGAACGGCTTTTGAAATCGCTGTTACATGCCCCGCGCGGTCAGAACTACTATCACTGTCCTGACGATAATTCTCAAATCCTGGAACAGGCTCCAATTGCTGATATAGCGAAGGTCGTAAACGATCTTCTTGGAAACATCCTCGATGCACTCGTCATATTTGTGCTCTACCTGGGCCAGTCCGGTAATACCCGGCTTGACATCGAAACGGCGAGAATAGTCCTTTATCCGGCAGTTGAGATCACAAACGAAGCAAATTCTCTCAGGCCTGGGCCCTACCAGACTCATGTCGCCCATCAAAACGTTGACTAATTGCGGCAACTCATCGATCCTGGTGGCTCTTATGAAACGGCCAACCCGCGTGACACGCGAGTCGTTTTTCTTAGCCCAGGTGGGACCAGTTTTCGATTCGGCGTCATTGCGCATGCTGCGGAATTTGACTATCATGAATGTCTTGCCATAGCCAACCGCCCGCCGCCGATCCTGAAGAGACCTTCTTTCCAGATTGCCTGTAACCGTTACGGCGCGGCGTCCGCCTCTACGACGATTCTGGCCGACTCTCTCCTGCCTGTAGAAAATCGGACCAGGAGAGTCAAGCTTGATCGCGATTGCCACCGCAAACCAGACAGGCGAGGTGAGGACAAGCCCAAAACCTGCGCCGGCGATATCAAGTGTTCGCTTGGATATCGCGCCGAGACTAACGCGCCGGATTGCGGCCGCGACAACTCCCCTCAGGCCTATCATCAGAGGTTGATTCAGGATTAATTGTAGTGCCAGATAAAAGTTGGCGAATAGAATCTCCCCCATGACATAATTAAGATAGAACCCGGCTTTCCGGGATACCCCGAGCCTAAAACCCCAAACGCGGACAATTTCCTCTTCCCAATAATGTCCGAGCGGAGTTGGACCAGGATATTGATATCTCATACGTTAATCTATCTCCATGTTAGTCTGATTATCAGTCAATTACTCTGTTGCCGGCTTATTGAGATGCAAATTCATTGCCAAAAACAGCTTAGAGGGCAATGTGAAATTTCACATTATCGACGAGGCTTGCTGCCCGGAACGGCGACTTTAATCCATTGCGATACTTGCTGTTACACAGATGGAACGGTAGTTAAGCTGGCGACTAATCGGTGTAAATAGAACTACTATGCTATTAAAGAGACAAGTCTATGTCATGAATATATGCAAAATTATGCAAAAATACTGCAGGATGGCATTTTCCCGGGTAGTCAATCCGATTTCAATACTTTTTGATGATAGTGGTAACCATAATATTTTTCTTTGTAATAATATGGCAGCACTTCCTCGAAATCGTTCAAGATGACGCCGAGGACATTTATCTTCGAATTGGTCAGAAGGTTGGCGGCCCTTTGAACGACCTCCCGCTGAGTAGTGCCACCGCGAACCACCAGCAAGACGCCATCCACATGCTCTGCCAGCAGAAGCGGATCCGAGATCGGAATTATCGGCGGCGAATCGATAATGACATAATCGAAGTAGAATCTCAACTCCTGGAAAATATTGGCCACCGTGCTTTGGTCAAGGAAATCGCTGGGCACGCCCTTCAGTCTGCCGGACGGGATAACTGTCAGGTTGGGGATAATGGTCTTGCGCGAAACCAGCTTCAGGGTAGACTCTCCGGAAAGAACATTACCGATTCCCTCGCTCTCGCCAATTCCAAAATATAGGTTGATCTTGGGTCGCCGAAGATCGAAATCAACGAGCGCCACCTTGAGCTTGGTAAGCTCCGCAATTGTCACGGCCAGCAGGGAGCTGGTCAGCGATTTGCCCTCGCCGACCATGGCCGATGTAACCATGATGGTCTGCAGTTTGCGGTTAGTCGAGAGGTTCTTGATATTCGAATAAAGCCGGCGAAATTCCGTGCCGACCGAGGATTCCTTATTATAAAACGACAGAATCGATGGGATAACCTTACTTCTTTTCATCTGACAATTGCCTCCAAGAGAACTTCGAATCCCTTTAGGTCATTCTGGGAAAGCTTGAGATTCCTGGCGGCTTTGACGAAATTTGGATTAATTTTAAGGGCCTCCTTGAAGTGTTCCATGGCCTTGTTGTTGAGGAACTTGCTCATCACGGTATATGCCATACCGAGTTCGTTATGCAGGTCGGCGTGGCCGGGATTGGATTTGAGCAGTTCGCTGATCTGCTCGACATATTGCTTGATGCCCTCCTCGGTCATGCCGCTTTCACCATGAATATACCTCAGGTACATTTCGAGGAGTCGTTCCTCCGAACCATGCGTTATGACCTCGCGTCCCATGGCGGTCAGGATCTCGTAGGCCTGCTGCAATTTCCCTTCCCCGAGGAGATTTATCCCCATTTCGTAGTTCCCATTCATATAGCCGGGGTTGAACATGATGGCTTTGCCAAATGCCTCCTGGCAATTATGGAACAGGTTCTTGGCCAGGTTAAAATCCTCGCGGACTATGCCGTTCATGATAAAGCCCAGGCCGAGGTTGAAATAGGCCTCGTCATAATAAATGTTTTGTTCAACCGCCTTCTTGAATTCGTCGATTGCGGCCACAGGTTTTCCGGCGTTGAGGTAGGCGATCCCAAGCAGGTTGCGATAATCGGGAAACGACGGGGCCAGCTCGACAGCCTTGCATGACTGCTCGACGGCCTCGTCGAACAAGCCGCGGGCCAGGTATAATTTTCCGAGAACGAAATGCAGACCCGGCATCTCAGGATATTTCTGGACCGCCATGGTGAGAAGCTCGCGGCCCTCGTCATACAGCTCGCGGTTACACAGGGTCTTGCCGAGTTTCTCGATTATCTCGGGCTTATCGAGTTGCTGCATCCGCTCCACGAGCCCCAGCAGAGATTTGAAGTCGCCGAGGCACTGCTCGTGCATCCTGGAAACACGTTCGAGAAGAGCTCCGGGGCCGAGACTCTCCGGCATGGGAAAGGCCCTCGTGTTTATAAGCTGCCCGGAGTGAAAGAGTGAGCAGATTATCTGCCGTCGAAGCTCATTAGCCGAGGTCTGAAGCAGATACTCCCTGCCCAGGCGCCTGAATTTGTCGGAGAAACCAATAGCCGGCATGGGAATCACCCGTTCCTTTTAAAATTTAAGAATATGATCAGCAGCACCAATATGAAGCTGACGCTGACCCCTATCGCGATTGGGACCTTCCTCTTGCCTGTATCGGAGAACGGAATCTCCATCCTGGGTATGGTTCCGATCACCGGCAACTGGAGATGTTCGGTGACATCCTCGACCTTCTTGAAAGAGTTGTCGAGAAGCTCGACCAGCATGATAGCCCCAACACCGATCATCAGGCCAAGGGCGATGCCCATTCCCAGAATTCTTATTCGATTGGGCGAATCGGGAGATAGCGGCAATGGGGCGGCCCTGATAATCGTAAATTTGGCCTCGGCCTCGACCTTCTTGGCGGATTGGCTGATTGCGGCGTTCTGAGAATGCGATACGAAAAGATCATAGAAGCGCTCATAGCTGTTGATTTCGCTTTGCAGCCGGGCCATGGTGATCTCCGTGGCCGGATCCTCGCCAACCATGGTCTTGGCCTTAAGGATGTACTGGTCGAGAATGGCTCTCTTGGCGCGATTGAAATCGATTTTAATGTTGCCGGTGAAGTATTCGCCAATCAGAGACCTCAGTTCCTGGCTATAATTCGGAAAACGCTCCTCCACCCATGCGCCGATGTCGTTGGTCAGCTCGACTATCAGATTCCTGGCCTCTTCGTTAAGGCTGTAAATTCTGATATCGCGCCAGTCATAGCTGGCCAGGAGATCCGAAAGGCGACTGGCGGTATTCAGCAGCTTGTCTCTCTTGGCGGTTACCGGGGCGGGCAGGCTGATCGAGGCCATGTCGACATTTTCTTGGTCAAGCCTTGTCCGCAGCGCGGCCTGAATATCCTGCTGATTGGATATGTCGAGATCGAGGGTCTGTACGGCAACGGAGACCTCTCTCAGGGTAACGCCGGTGGTATCCTCACCGAAACTCGAGGTCAACAGGCTGGTCCTGTAGTTGCGGAGCTTGTCTTCGGCGTTCTTGAGCTTCTCTTTGTAAAAGGCCAGTTGTTCGTCGGAAAACGCAATGCTTGATGTCACTCCGGCCAGCTCCGCGGCAAGATTCTCCTCGATGAATATATCGGCCAGTGCCGCCGCCGTCATCTGCGCGGCAACGGGGTCGGATGACGTGAACGAGACCTCGATCAGATTATTGGCCGTCATTTCAACCGCCACATTCTTGCGAATTTGATTGGCCAGTATGTTTTCGGCCAAATCATTCTCGGAAATCTGGGGGTAATTGGCTTTGGTGGAGGCCACAATCTTCTTGATGCTCTCGGTAATGGGAATATTCATGGTGGCGATAAGCCGTCTCAAGTATTTGGTGGACGTTATCTGATTGCGGTAAGATATCTCCCTTTCCCCGAGTGTGATGCGTCCATATTCAAAGCCTCTGCGGCCCTCGAAATCGCGCTCCACAGTTATGGGCAGCACCTGCAGATCATTCAGCAATATGGTGACCGAGGAAACATAGGTCGGAGTCATGAAATAGGTAATCAGAAACGCGACCAGCGGCACAATCATCAGGGGAATGACGATGAGCGTCTTGCGCCTGCTCAGTATGGCCCAATAGCTCTTAATATCTATCTGAGTTTTTTCATTATTCAAGACACAGCTCCTCTATCTTGTCAGGAGGATCACCGTTCCCGCCGCCCCAATTATGGGTATAAAACTTGCAATTGTGCCCATCGTCGAACGGAAAAATCCCTGGCCCCTGGCGGGTACTATAATTGTATCCTCGGGATGGAGTATCAAGCGGGCCGGGCGACCGGTTTCAATATATTCCTCGAGATTGACTCTTACGATGCTGGCATATCGCCTGTCTTTGATAATGATCCTGACATTTTTCAAGTCGGCTTCGGGAGTAAAGCCCCGGGCAACCGCCACGGCGTCTAATAGGTCCATTCCGGATTCGAGGTTCCTCGGCCCCTGCTCGTTAACCTGCCCGAAAATATAATAGATATTTTTGCCGGCCGGCGCGGCGGATGCCGAGGGCAACTCAAGAGGTGTGCCCAGTGTCGACAACGGAACATTCACCAGGTCCCCGGCCTCGAGTTGAGGGGCTCTCGAAAGATCGCCTTCCTGTATGATGCTGTAAAGGTTGACATCGATAACATCCGATCTTGCGCCCTCCCTGCGGACGATGGAAACGCGCGCCAGATCGGCATCGGCCAACGGCCCGCCGGCATCGAGTATGGCGGTCCAAATATCGGGCATCTTCTCGTAGCGATATGGGCCCGGCATTTGTACCTGGCCCGCCACCACGATACTCCGGGAGTTGAACTCCAATACGGTCACCGTAGCCTGCGACACCGGGGTATTATAAATGCTCATCTGCTGGATGATCCTGCCCGCCAGCTGCGATGTCGTTAGTCCGGCGGCCTTGATTTCACCGATGACCGGCAGGCTTATGGCCCCATCCTCGCCGACACGGACATCGCGATTGAGATCGGGTTGTTGCCAGAAGGTTATGGATAATCTATCCGTGTTGCCGATCAGATACGGCGAGGTCTGGTCTGCTCCCCGTGCCGTCTGATTGTCAGCGGGCGCCTGCAACAGCTTATCCCCATGCTCGATCGAGATTCCTTCCCGGGCGTAAAGGCGACCATCACCCCGGCCGAGGATGATGATAATCGGTAAAAGCAGGATGGCAAGCTTGAAGATTGGCGTATTAGAAAATAGATTCCTGATGGCTTTCATCATATCCCCCTTCCGCGGGATGCGAATCCAAAGTAAAATCGGATTCATACATTATAGCCCGATTTCTGCCGAGCGATTTGGCTTTCAGAAGAGCCATATCGGCACAGTAAATAAGCCTGTCCGCAGTGAAAGCGTCACGCGGATAGACTGCCCCTCCCACGGAAATTGTGATACTGCTCCCTTTCGGAAACAAGTAAGATTCAAATCGCGATTCGGCGATTTGGGAACGCAAACGCTCGATAAACACTGTGCAGTTTCCGACCCCCGTGTCGGGCATGATGATGCAGAATTCCTCTCCCCCATACCGGCTGACTACATCGATGGACCTGATGGTCCTGGTGATGAGGTCCGAAAGCTGCTTCAAAATCAGATCACCCGCCTGGTGGCCGTAATTATCATTGAAAGACTTGAAATTATCTATGTCGAGGATTACCAGGGCCAACTCGCGTTCATAGCGCTTGGCCCGCAGGATTTCCTCGCTCAGCCGCTTGTAGAAATATCTGTAATTATAAATCCCGGTCATGCTGTCGGTATACGACAGTTTTTCAATCGTCGAATACTGATAGATATTATCCAGCGCCAACGAGGCGATATTGCTCACCACAAATAAAAAATCCATATCCGGGCTGGAATACTGCGTCCGGTCGCTTTTCTCTCCGACGAGCAAGATACAGGCCGTCTTACCGCTGGCCTTGATCGCCGATACCGCCGCTATCCCGGCCGCGATGGCCTGGTTCAGAAACGGTTCATCGCGCTTCATCCCCGAGGCGGCCAGCGGAAGCAACACGGGTTTCGGCGATTTCATTATCAACTCACACAGCTCTGTCTCACAATCGAGGGCAAGTTCAATTGACGGCCGCTCTCCGGATAACGATTGCCGGATCGTAAACTTGCCATCTCCCGAGGGCACCAGGATCTCCGCTATCGCGGTTCGCAAATGAGCCCGCACAATATCGACCAGTGCCTGAAAAAGCTGTTCCTCGTTGAATAATGAATAGAGCTCATTCGAAACTTTCACGAATGATTGAATGTCAATCATTTTATTCTTTAGTTCCCGGCTGAGTTCGGCCAGATCCCGCCTGGCCTGGTCGAGTTGCCGGCTCATCTGACGCGATTCGGTATTCCTGTCGAACAATCTCTGGTTTATACGCATACAATAGTCGAGGCCCGGCCAGAAAATCTTGTTAAATTCGGCATCTTTCGCCAATTGCGTCAAATCGCCATGGGGATCATCGGCAATGACAAGCACCGCGCGGCCCCTGCCCCAGGAATAACCAAAGGCGACCGGCGCTGACATATTATCGATCTCACCATTCTTATAAGCCAGCCTGACATCGCTCTCCAGAGTCGAGAATACGCCTTCCGGCATACCGCGTTTTAGGCCGTTGCTCAGTCGATGTATTTGCGGCGACGCCAGGCTGTTCCTGTTTAGTCCCGCCAGTATCCTGGGTATGAATCTGTCATCTTCCCTGGTGAAAATAACGAATTTGTCAAGCCTGAGGTTCTCCTTGATAAGTTCCTGGGCTGCGGCAAGAAAAGGACGCTTGTCGGACCCGGCCAGGAGCGATTCCGCTAAGAGCTTGTAGGCTATGGCGTTATCTGTCTGCGGCTGAAGTTTTGTGAGATTGGATATGATGGAAATATCTGCATACGAACTGATGATTTTTCTCGCCAGAAGATACGCCGCGACAATCAAGATGGCTGTAAGGGAGGCCGTAATCCATAAGGAGCCAAATATAAAGGCCGTTGCCAGGACAACGGCGCACAACAGGATCAAGACCAGCGAAATAAGCCATGGTCCGGGCCGGGCAAGCATTTATCAATTTCCTCCGGTTTTCAGCCTGGCGCGTCTGAACCTGTTCTTCTTGCTCAATAGATGTTCGCGGCGGAGAATCCCCCAGATTCTCCACCAGCCGACCTTCATCTGAGGGTTCTTGCGGGAAAGCTCACGCTTAATTTCCCCGATGGTCAGAAAGGGGTCTTTGGATATCATCTCCAGGATAATTTCCTGGATACCGGGAATCGACGGTTTCGGCTGAAGCGTAACGGCTTTCTCTGCGACCGCCTCATCTGCCTGCGGGACAGCCTGGGCCACCTTAACCTTGGTGGTCGGCGGCTGGGAAGGGGCCGGATCGAGTCTTATGGGGGCTTCAACGGCTACGGCCACCTCATTTGCAACCGTCTGCTTCCTGAGGGCATCAAAATCGGTCTTGGCCTTCTCGACACTATCGAAGGCCTTGAGAATGCTGTCGAATTCGAGCAGCTCGAATATCTCGTAAACGTTGGGTATCATGCGGGCCAGCTTGATATCGCCCGAATGCTGCCTGATCTCCCTTATATTTGAGATGAATATTCCCCATCCGGCGGATGAAATGTAATCCACACCACCGAGATCGATGACGATATTATACCTCCGGCGTTCCAGAAGCGAATTCATCACCTTCTCCAGATCGGTGGCTGTCATCGTATCTACGACTCCATCGACCCGGACAATCGAAATCTCCCCTTTGGGGCCGGAAGTGTCGAGAGAAATTCTTATGTCACTCATAATCCCCCAAACCAGTTAACCTTTCGAGGACTTCCTTGGATAATTTGAAATAGTCGTATGCCCCATGGGAATAAGGAGCAAACTCAAAAATGGTCTTGCGGAACCACTGAGACTTCTTGATCTCGGTATTGGTCCTGATTTCCGTTTGAAAAACGAGGTTCCCATATGTATTCCTCAAGGAATCTAGGGCCATCCTTGAAACATTGGTCCGCCTATCATAAAATGTCGGCAAAACTCCCAGAATTTCAAGTTTTCCCCGGCCATCGGCGCCGCTGCCGTTGCCATTCGCCCTGATTTCGTGGGACAGCTCGATTGTCGATTTGACGCCCTCCAGCGAGAAATAATCGAGCGACGATGGGATGATCAGGAAATCCGCGAACGCCAGGGCATTCAAATTTACGATATTTATGGATGGCGAGCAATCCAATATTACCCAGTCACATCCCGAAAGCCGCGAAAACGTGTTTTTCAATCTGACGAATCTATCCTCACGGGCCGCCAGGTTGATTTCCAGCTCGGCCAGGCGCTTTTTGCCCGAGGGGATTAAATAGAGACGCGGCCGCACCTGATATATATCTACCCTACCCTCGATAAGAAGATCGGCCAACCCCTTATGGCCGTCGACACCGAAAGCGGCCGAGGCCGAACCCTGGGGATCGCAGTCGACAATCAACACTTTCCGGCCCGACAGCGCCAGTCCGTGCCCGAGGTTGATGGCGGTCGTGGTTTTGCCGGTGCCGCCCTTTGAGGTCAGGATAGCCAGTTTAATCATTTCTTATCGTATTTTTCCGACAGCTTCTTGCTGTACTCATCCCAGTCGAATTCAGCGCCCTTATCGACTTTGTCGACCTTGTCGACCTCAGACGCCGACTGCACTACGTCAATGGAATTTGAACCATCCCCGAGGTCAGCCAATTCGAACTTGTCATCAAGATCGCTATGTTCCTGAGTATGCCCGGATGTAAAGCTTGGCGATTTTGGTCCCGTATCTTCAATAAATGAATCGGCCGGTGTGGTGGCAAGAGATTTCTCGTTTTTCGTCTCGGGCATGACCGCCTCCGCAGCTTTCTTGTCACGCCCTATAACCGCCATCTTCAGAATGATATTCTCAAAGAGTCTGGCGATATCCTCGCCCCCCCCGAGTTTGGCCAGCTCATCGGCGATATCTCCATAGAGATTCATGTCGCCGAGCACCGGTTCCATCTGCCGGAGCTTGGCGATAATTTCGTTGGCCGCCGCGCTGGCATGTTCCTTCTTGGCATCCAGGCTCTTCTTTATCTCTTCCAGGTATTGGCTGCGGTCGATCTCCTCCTTCTTACCGTGCTCTTTCAATATTTCTTTCTCGAGTTCGGCGCTCATCTCCGGGGTCAGGGCCCCGATCCTCTCGATATATTCCAGGCGCAGCTTTCTTGTATTCAACCGCATGCGAACCAGTTCCTCATAGAGGCCATGCTGATCGATAACCTCGATGCCGCGCCGGGCCAATTCCTCGGCCAGCCGTTTTGTGCCAAAGTCCGGATTCTCGCGAACCAGATTGAGGATCTCCTTACGGACCTCATAGGAAACCTGCTTGATATTCGAGTCGGCTCTAAGGCGCTTATTGAGAAGGCCGATATCCCCCAGTTTCTGCCAGCGTCGTCGGTATTTGTAATATGTCGACGGCGAGACACCCATACTGCGGCAGGCCTCCTCGAGCGGAATGCCCTCGTTTTCGACCATCTCCATGAGCCGCTTCCTTTTCTCGAAAACGACCTCGTCAAGCATCAGCTTCTCTTTTATGACGACCAATGTAATATCATCGTTCTGGGGAGCGCCGCCGGTGAACCGGGCCAGCTCGGCATCCAGCTTTTTCGTGAACTCCTCGGGGGCGAGCTCGGAATTGGCTTTGATGAATTCGACCAGCCGCTCGTTGCCGAACTGCTCGCCGAGTTTGTTCATGGCCTCGGTAATACCGTCGGTGTAGACAATAAGCATGTCGTCTTTCTTGAGTTGGAGCCGGTCGAATTCGAGCGATTCCTCAAAACTGACACCCTCGGGCAGGGCGATCCCCAGCGGCATGCCGCGGGTGTTGAGGAAGTAGCACGAATCGGGGTCTTTCCGATAAAGTATCATGGGATTGTGGCCGGCGGAGGCGTAGGAAATGGTGCGGCGCGCCGAATCGAGCGTGATGAAGAATATCGTGATGAACATGCCGCGCTTGACGTCATCGGTGACAAATAGATTGACTCGCGACAGGATATCGGTCGGCGAATAATTGCCCCGCGCCTCGAGCCGCAGCGCCGTGCGGATCATGGTCATGACCAGCGACCCGGGCACTCCCTTGCCGGAAACGTCGGCGACTATGATGCCGAGAATGTTCTCATCGATCTGAACGAAATCGAAGTAGTCTCCGCCGACATCCTTGGCCGCGCGGTAGACAGTCGAGATGTCGTACCCCTCGATATCGGGGAAGCGCCGAGGGAGAAGCGCGTGTTGAATCTCCTGGGCAACCTGCATCTCTTTCTGGAGACGCTCCTGCTCCACCACCGTCTCCTGGGCTTTCCTGAACTTGCTGGTCATTTCGTTGAAGGCCCGCGCGATTTCGGAGAATTCATCCGCGCCCTCGATCGGCAGAGTCTGATCGAGGTTGCCCTCGCCGATTCGCATGACGCCCTCGGTCAATTTCTGGATCGGCTTGACAAAGTAGTTCGATAGGGCGAATACGGCGATGAATCCGATGACGAGGCCCAGGAAACTGATCACGACGAGATTCCTCCGGGCCCCGGCGATATCGGCCTGAAGCGGCCGTTCCCGCAAACCGAAATATGCGTAGCCAACCACGTTATCGCGGATCTTGACCGGAACTCTAAAGTGAAATTCCTTGTGTCCGGAGGAGTCGGGCATGGTGGCTTTCGAATTGTAATCGGACGAGTCGCGCTCTTCGAATCGCGAGAGGAAACGCCACGACGCCAGGGGGTCGGCGGCGATAATTCCGCTAATGTCGGTGACGACCACATATGAGAAGTCTTTATTCGAGGCCAGCCAGGCGGTGGCCGAACGAATCAGGTCGGGATCTTTCATGATCGTCTTATCGCCGATATCGGCCACGAACGATTCCGTGCTTGTCTGGGCCGACCGAAAGAACCTGGCCCGCGTATTGACACGCACTTGATGATCGAGATACAGGTAGACGCCGGAAACTATGGCAAAAACCACCAGAGAGGCCCATAAGGCAAACTTAACCCTGATGGAGACACCACGGGCACGAATTAAATTCTCCCCGGCCCTCTCGATCTTTTTCTCCATCCTCAATTCGTTTTCGCCATCGCGCGCGAAATACTCCACCGAATCCATCATCTTGCGGATCAGGTAGAGCCCGAGGCCGCCTTTGCGGCCGGTGCGGACATAGCGGTCGAGATCCGGAACCTCGGAATGGCCAAAATCGAATTTCCGACCGCGATCATAGATGGAGAAAACGACCCTGTCCTGATGGAGCCTGATACGTATCCTGATGGAACCCGGTCCGTATAAGTAAGCGTGGCGGATTACATTTGTGCAGGCCTCCTCGATAGCCAATAAGACGCTGTTGACGGCTTTCTGCGAGAGCGGGGACTCCGAGAGAACGTTGCGAACACTGCTGCGGATATCCTCAAGCTGATCCTCAGCCGCGGGAAATGTCATGAAGATATCTTTTGAAAATTTTCTTGCCATAATATTATAGCCGCATAACGCCGGCTAAATTTAAGAGCTTGAATGGACTATGTAAAGTTTATTCTTGCTTGTTGCCGCTCTCGGTAGCCAAACGTTGCCTGGCCTGGCCGATATTATTCTCGAGGTCGGAATTATTCGGATAATACTGTCGCAGACTCTCCCAGCTTTCGAGGGCCTTCTTATAATCGCCGGCCTGGTAACTTTCGAGGCCATGAAGGTAGACAGGCCAGTACTCCGAATTTGATTTTATGTCAGTTAAGCTTGTAGCAGGAGCCGACTTAGCCCTTGCCTCCGAAAGCAAAGATTGAATGGTCTTGTCATCAGGCCTGAGTACCTGAGCCTGGTTCAGGAGCGTAACGGCATCGGAAAACTTACCATCGTTTATTGCCCGTATGGCAGAGGCCATGAGATCGTTGGCTCGCAGCTCGGAGCGCGAGCTCTCCACTCCAGCAAGCGCCTCGGAATCCCTGGATTCAAGCGTCAGCAGGCGGTTCCATTCGATTATGGCGTCGGAGTGGTTCCCGGACTGCCTGAAGGAGCGGGCCCGGCGACGGATGGCATCGATTTCGTTGCTCCGCGTAGTCCTGGCGGATTGAAGAAGATCAGCCACCGACTCATTGGCGGGATCGATCTCGAGGGCCAATTCGTATTGCGTGATGGCCTGATTGAATCGACCGGCCTTGATATCCGCAAGGGCGGCCTCTATCCGCTTAGCGGTAAGTTCCTCGCGTCTCTCGTCGCGAGCCCCGGCGCTGGCGCTTGTAATGATAATGTTCATCATGCTATCGGCCATAGCTTTGGCTTTTGCCGAGGTCTCGTCAATAACCAGCGCCCGCTGGTAATTAATGAAAGCGTCCTGATACTTCCGGGCGGCGTATAGGCTGTCGCCATTCGAAAGATAGAGCGCATAATCGAGCGAACGTTGCTGATCGAGTGACTTCTGCCAGTTGGCCCTTTCGGTCTCGATGGCTTTGACGACCATTCGGTCACGCGACTCCCTGACCGATTTGCCAAACGAGAATCCGAGCGACACGCGATGGCTTCCGCCCAGGAATTCGATATTTTCGTAGGCGTAATCCAATTTGAAGATGCTATAGGCAACTCCCCCACCGAACGTCATCCTGTCATGGTCATAGCCGGCGCGCAGGGAGAATGATTCATAGAATGCCATCTCTAAACCGGGATGAACGCGGGTATCGCGCCCACCGATTTTCTCAATCTCCGTCACAACGGCGGCGTCGAGATTCCTGTGCAATTCTCGCCCATATGAAACGCCGAATCTCGAGACGGTCTGATACTTATCCTCAGTGGTGCGAAGCTTGATTCGAGGCTGGACCAGGTCGGCAAGCCCGATACCGACGCGCATGCCCGGAACGAACTCAGGGCTGTATTGAATTCCCAAATCCATGCCGAAGCCATACCCGGCATCATCGCCTATTTCGAGGCCGACTCCCTTGACAGTTAGTCCTGCGGAAACGCCGTAGCCAAGAGCGCGCGCATAGGAAATGCCGAGCAGGATATCAGCCGCCGAGAATGTATCCTCGGGACGGTTGAATTGATCACGTTCGACGATGTCGCCGGTGCCAAGCCGCCCGGCCGAAAGCGTGAAAACCCCCAGCATTCCAACCGGGTGCGAGAGAGCCAGGCAATCGTAGTTAGTGCCCATGAACAGCGAGGTATGGAAGGCGGAAAATTCGCTGCGATCGATGCCGGCGGTTGCGGCCGGATTGGAAAAAGCCGATGAAGCGTCGCCCGAAAGCGACACAAATGCCCGGCCCATGGCCATTCCGCGGGCCCCGGCGCCCAATGAAAATGGCGACTCGCGCCCGGCGTCGCCCTGGGCGAAGACAGTTGCAGATCCGAAGAGCAGGATCAGCAATCCCGCATAGGCTACTTTACGACCGCGATTTTGAATTTTTCCTCCTCGCCTGTCCTTAAATTCTTAATCATGCAAATGTAGACACCCGATCGAATTTCGGCGCCGATATCATTCTTGCCCTCCCAAACCAGCGCTGTTTCACCGGTATGCAGCCCGGCAGTGCCCAGCGGATCGGAAGCCGCCACGGTCCTGGTCCAGACAAGATCTCCGAGCAGAGTAAAGATCCTGATTTCAAGACCGGCAGCCGATGGCAAGAAATAGCCGATTTTCGTGCCGCCTTCCCTGGGATTGAATGGATTGGGATAGCTGGAGATAGAGGCCGCGAAGCTTTGTTCCACAACCGCAGTTGGATCAGTTTGCCAGCTTACAGGCTCGCCGCTTGGAGAGACAGGTAAGAGATCCTGAGCCACGATGCCATTTTCAATTACATGGGCGCTAACGAAATCATTACCCACGTGGATCGAAAAGTCGCGGACCGGCGTGCCCTCTTCGATATCGATGGCCAACGAGAATCGAACTCTGCCGGCCGGAGCGATATAGACGGTATCGGTCAGGTCGATCGAGAACCTGTTTTGATCAAAACCGCCAAATTCCGACGCCGACGAATCGGAAGTTACCAGAGCATTGGCAATAAGCTCGGAGGCCCCCATCGCCGGATTAGTTGCAATATCGAAAACAAATCCCGTAACTGCGATCGGGAAATTGCCGCCAAAATCATTATTGAGAAGTTCAAATGTCAGAATCTGCAGATTCTGCCCTTTGAATACAGAGCCTTGATGCCCGGAGATGTCTGTCAACACCAGTTTGGGATAGAGTTCCCTGATCATGACCGGTACTGCCGTCGAATCAACAGTTACGGAGGCGGCCTGCCCGGTGTTGTCCTCGGTGGGAGTGTCGCTCAGAACTGCGGAAATCGGAACCGGGAAATTTACTTCGATCGATGGAATGCTGATGGTCCAGAAAATTGGCACTCCTACAACGAAACTTCGGATCGGATTCTCCGTTGGAATCATGTCGGAGCGGCCAAGCCGCAGCCTCATCTGGCCATCGCTAACCGCCGCCACACCGCTGTTTTGGACAACGGCCTCGAATTGAACCTGGCTCCCCGGCTGCAGTATGCCGTCGATAGCAGTTGGCGGGCCGGCTATTCGCGAGGAAATGGCCAGCGAGGCGGCCGGCACGATAACCACGTCGATAAAGCGGGGCAAGGTTCCGATAGAATCCCCGGTATTAATATCATAAATCCAGGATGACAATATGATCGTGGCATTTGCGGCGGCGGCTGGGGCGCGAAGATGCCAGGATGCCACATTCCCCTCAGGGAACTTAACCAAAGAGTCGTCTGTGGTAAAACCGTCCGGCAAATGCAGCCTTACTCCTTTTGAGCTATAAATGCCATTGGTAAAAAGGGTATCCGTTACAACGAAAATTTGATTGGTGGACAATTCCCTGTCAACGGCCCCCTGCGGTTCGGTGATTGCGGCCGAATGAGTAATAAACGGCCTGGTGTCAATTACGAAGTCGATGGTCGATAATGTATCGGGCCCGAACGCGCTGGTGTTATCATTTAGATCATAAATCTGGTTGGCAAAACTGACGATAAGCGGGGCGGAATCATAAGGATCGCTTGGCGCAGTCAAACTCCAGGTTACCGGTTGGCCGAGTTGGAAATCTCTGTCCAAGGAGTCGACCTCCCATCCGGTCAGGCCCGGATTGAGGAAAAGCCGCCGGCTGTCCGAAATGCCCGCCTGGCCAAGATTACTGACAGTAGCCGAAATTGTAACTGTCTGGCCGGTGGAAATTGTATCATCCATGGCCTCGGGCGGATCGACGACTGTTATGGGCGATATCGCCAGCGTGGCCGGTATCTCCACTACCAGCAGGGCAGTGTTATCGAGCGGTTGTATAATGCCGGCAGGATCGTGGCTGATGGCGCCTCGCCCGCCGACAACCGATGACGTAAACACCTCCCCTTCGGTGGAATCGGGAGCGGCGTTGCCGTGGAACATGATAGGCAGAATCTCGTGCCCGGCTATGCGAGGAACATGGATCGAATCGGGAAATGAGGACAAATCCGCATGATCGAGGTGAACGAAAAGCGATTCGGCGGCCTCGTCCCCCATGTTTTCAATCACCACTATTATCGAACAGGCTTGCGCAGTATTCACCATCGGTGCGTTGTGCGACAATGCGAAAGTGGAATTGAGCCGGACGGCGGCCGGGGTCAGAACTTTTACAGTATCAGCAGTTATGAATGAGACGACCTCCGGATGCCCGTTCTGATAACCGCTTAAGACGACATTCGGCCGGTAATTACCGGTTGTGAAATCCGATGGTACCATGACATGGGCAAAATTAAAGGTGGTATCGCCTTGACTGATGATGTCGATTCTATTCCCTGCGGATGTATCGGAATGAGCGATATATTCGCGCAAGCCATCGCCAAAGGAGAGCTGGGTATTCTGGTGATTGACGATAAAGTCGGCACTGCCGGAATTATTGACTCGAATCGCGAATGACACTCTCTGGCCGGTCACCAGGCTGTCGATATTGAGACTTCCAGCGAGATAAGTTATGGATGCCCTCGATTCGATCATCACGGGATCGGTAATCTGAATCTCACCGGTCCTGAATAGGCCATTTTCTATGCCATAAAAATGAAAGGCTCCCAGGTAGGAACCCGGCACGAATGCCTGATCCACGACTATCGAATCGAGCACGGCGATGACGCCCGAGGGAGAGTCTGGAGGCAGGTATATCGAGGATGACAGTTCGGCTCTTATAGTGTGAACACCGTCGGTAAAGGTAAAATACGAGGTATCATATAGCGCCACCCCGGAAACCCCGGTGTTACCCAATCGCATGGAAAAGGCATATGTCAAAGCGGTGGAAAGGGTTTCAGGATATAAAGTGCCGGCTACGTAGACTGGAACTGAGCCTGCCGTCACGGAGAAACGATCCGGGAAACCCGGAATCGTATCGCTCACCATAACAGTGTCCAAAATGACCGTGGAATAAATCCCGCGGGCTCCCGCCGTAATCGGGTGAATACCCAGAGGAACTGACGTTGGCAGGTCGAAAGAAAAGTCGAATCCCCTCGTTTGCCCAGCGCCGATAATATATGGAAGCGTGGGGTTGACGGTATAGTTGAATACCGTTCCGATGCTGTCGATAATATCGAGCGCCGTTAACTCGAGGTAAATTCCACCCAGGTTGGCGACGGACACATTTCCGGTTATCGTATCGCCATGGCGAACCATGTCCTGATCGATGTTCAGCGATTGAACCATCATGGCTTCCATCTCAATCGTGGCGGAATTTGCGATGACACCAGATTGAGATGTTGCCCGAAAACTCATCGTGCCGCCGCGGCCATAGAAGGTTGCGCCGATGGCAGTCAGGTCGGCAAGGCCGTTGATAAAATCCGTGGGTGATCTTAGGATATTATTATCCATCGAGCCCCCGGCCGATGATGAGATCACAACCGTATCGGCGGCGGCATTATTATCTGTTTTCAGATTGCCATATCTATCGAAGGCGGCCAGGCGGGCTATCCCGGTGAACGGATTGCCCTCGAACTGTGGTGACGAAAGCTCGAAGTTGAAGCTTCCCAATTGGGCCGGCGTAACGTCAATCTGGCCGGTCGTTCTAATGATCGATCCCGCTGCTCCCTTCAGGACAGTCGGCACAACGTTGAACAATGTCTGTGAGGCGCTGCCACTGCCCGAAACAACCTGGATAGAGCTGAAAATCGGCGTCGTGCCATTGGGCGATGGGCCACCACCTATTGAATCGGCGATGACGACGATGCCATTGGCAAAGTTATTCCAGATATCGCGCGCATTGCTCACATCGGCGGAGAATGGCTGCCCGGCCACGGCCCCGTCAGGAGCGATTAGCGCGAATTCGCTGATAATATTGGGCGAAACCTGAATAGGCGGTGACGAAACCTCGCGGACCCCATTGCCAAACGCGATCAGGCGACTGCCGGAGCTGCGCAACGAAAACTGCTCTCCGAAGACGTGCATGCCTTGATATTGCGCGAGGAAATGGAACGGAGACGACTGCGTATAGGGCAGGAGAGCCTGGGGATCCGTGCTGGCGAAATATACGAAATCATCAAAATTGGTTTTAATATTGCCATAGAGATCGAAGACTGAAACGCTGATGCTTTGGGGAAATATGTTCCCCGCGACGGTGCTGCCGGGATACCCCGAAGCCTCGAACCGCCCGAGCGACCCCGGCTGAACCTGGAATAAATTCGTCGCGGCCCTGACATTTCCCCCTATCAACACACCCTTCAGACGGGTTGGCACCGCGTGAGTCGATATCTGTAGGGCCAGCCCGCTTCCGTTATTGACAACGATCTGGTTGTAGGACGGCTGGCTGCCGTCGGGCGCCGGGCCGCCGCCAACGGAATCCGAGATGGCAATGATTCCATTAGACGAATTACCCCATTGGTCGATCGCATTGCTCACATCCACAGGATACGATAGTCCGGCCACTACCGTATCGGGGGCGCTTAAGGAAAAAGAACTGATGATATCCGGCAGAACATTGATGGCCTCCGATATGGTCTCGATGTCACCATTGGTTACGCTGACGCGCCTCCATCCCGCTGTCAAAAGCACGAAGGGCCCGGCGAAATCATGCGAACCCTGGTCCAGAGCCGTGAAGTGATATGGCGCGCCCTGCGTATATGGCAGGATAGCGCGCGGGTCGGTGCTTTCGAAGTAAACGGATTCGACGAAATCGGTTTTCACATTTTCGAACGGGTCGAATACCGTAATGCCTACGTTACCCGGAAAAGTATCGCCGGCAACGGTGCTCGATGGTATTCCGGTCATCGCGATGAGCGCCAGGGCGCCAGGCATCACAATGATCGAATCCGTGACAGCGATGATATTGCCGCCGGCAAAAACGCCTTTCAGCCTGGTCGGAACAGCATTTGTCAACAGCTGTTGAGCTTGGCCGGAGCCGTTGGAAACCACAATCTCATTTAAGGTGGGCTGGTCGCCGCCGGGGGACGGTCCCCCTCCGATGGAATCCGATACGGCGATGATCCCATTGGCGGGGTTGCCCCACTGGTCAAGAACATTGGTCGCCATTAACGTGAATGGCAGGCCGGAGACAGCCGTATCGGGCGCCGTTAATGTGAAAGCATCGATATTGTCGGGCAAGACCGAGATGAAATCCGAAGGCTCGGATATGCCGCCATCGGTGATGGTGATCCGCTGCAGTCCGGCGGTGTACAATATAAATGGTTCGGTGAAGTCATGGGTGCCTTGATATTGCGCGAGAAAATGGAAGGGCGAAGTCTGAGTATAAGGCAAGTCGGCCAGCGAATCGGTGCTTTCGAAATAAACGAAATCGTCGAAATCGGTCTTGGTGTTTCCCAGCGCGTCGAAAGCGGAAACGGTAATGCCAATGGGGAAAACATCTCCCGCAAAAACCTCATCGGGATACCCGGCAGCTTCAAACCGGGCCAGGGCGCCCGGCTTGACCTGGATGATACCTGTGGCTTGTCGCAAATTTCCATCTACCAAAACGCATTTCAGAATTGTCGGTATAGTGCGAGTCAACGTCTGCATGGCCTGCCCGGAGCCGCCGCTGACGACAATTTGATTGTATGTCGGCGGTATTCCACCGGGCGATTCGCCTCCTCCAACCGAATCGGAGACAGCTATGACGCCATCGGCGGCATTGCCCCATTGATCCCGCGCATTGCTCACGATCACGGGGAAAGCTTGCCCGGCCACGACGCTGTCGGGGGCGCTCGCGTTGAAGCTGGTCATCAAATCCGGCGAGACGTTTATGGCATTTGAGACCATCTCGATAATGCCATCGGTGACCGAAATATTCTGCCGGCCGGCGGTCAGAAGCGAAAATGATTCGTTAAAGCTATGAACGCCCTGGTCCAGCACCGTGAATTGATAAGGCGATCCCGGAGTATATGGCAGGATGGCTCGAGGGTCAGTGCTGGTGAAATAGACGCTGCCGGTGTAATTTGTCTTAAGATTTCCGAACAGATCATATGCTGTGACGGTTACCGGCTGCGGGAAAATATCGCCCGCCACGATGATATCCGGGTAACGGGCAAGGTTGAAGCGCCCAAGAGTTCCGGGTAAAACCTGGATCATAGCCGTATTGGCACGCGCTCCTCCACCGGATAGAACGCCCTTGAGCATGGTCGGAACGGCGTTTGTGAGAGTCTGAAGAGATTGCCCTGTTCCGCCATTCACGACAATCGGGTTGTATGACGGAGGGATGCTATCCGGTGAATTCCTGCCGCCAATTGAATCGGAAACTATTATATCACCTGCTGATAAATTCCCATATGAGTCACTGGCGTTATTGACATTCACATAGAAGGCCTGCCCGGCGGTTTGCGTGGCTCCTGCCGACATGGAAAATGTACTTATGGCCGCCGGTGTAACCCGGATGGGGCTGGATAATTGACCGACAGTGTCATTCGTGGCCAATATCGTACGGTTTACGCCCGCCCGCTTGAGGATAAATGAGGGGCCCGGAAACCGGGCCATGCCGGAGTCGGCGACAGTGAAGGTATATGGATTTTGAATCCTATGAGGCAGGACATCGATGGTGTCGCCGGTCGAAAACCAGACCTGGCCGAAATAGTCGTATTTCTTATTATTCTCGGAATCGTAGGCGACGACAAAAACGGTGTCGGAAAATGGCACACCGGCCGTGCGCGCTGACGGATAATTCGAAATTGAAAATCTATCCAGCGAGCCGGGCACGATTGTTATCAGCCCGGTCGAATCGACAAGCCCACCGGCCGAAGCCGTGGCATAGCAAGCGCCGAGCCTGGCTCCTCTCAAGCCGCTATCGACTATCTGGCCGCATGAATCAACAGTGATATCATAGCTGAATGACAGGCTGCTGATGGGATTCCCATAGCGGTCGTAGCCGGACGCTGTCAGGTCGAGAAAGGCTCCGGCCATCAATGTAATCGACGAATCGGGAAGCAGTATGACATGATCGAGCGTATCGGTCGTTAATACAAAGGTCTGCGACTCGACCGGGCCATTGCGAATTTCGCCTCCTGCCCCCGTCGACATGACCAGAACTGAATAGCTTCCGGAGACGGTGTCGTTGACAACAGGCCAAAACCTGAGCCAGATTCTCGAACCGGGCAGCGCCTGCTGGCCATCGTTGTCCAGATGCAGCAAGAGAGCTTGTCCCTCTCGAGATATTTCGCTTATTATCGGTTCAGTACCGTCGTTGGTCGGGTCATCATCCGAATATACCGCCGCCCCGACAGATTCGATATTGAAGCCCGCGGGAAATATTATCCAAACGGTTCCGCTATCATCCAGGGAGGTGGTCGTGGTCGTGAATGCGACCGTGTGGGTATCCGGCGCTCCTACCCGATAACTCGAGAGGCTGTCGATGACATCCAACAACATGCCGGTAGTCAATAGCGAAGGATCACCCCAGATACCGTCAATTTCGGTGTTATCGGAAAAAACCCTGGTCCTCGCGACCAGTTGATTCTGGGAGTCGGACTCATAATATAGCTTCAGCGAGCTGATTAAGAATGGGATCGGCTGAGGCTGGAGATCTATATTCTTGTGCTCGAAATTGAATCGAACCGGGAATTTTCTATCTGAGGTATCCTCGGCGACCACCAAAAGTGGGTCGATGGCGTTATTCTGGAGCCGCAGCCTCACGGATCCGCCAAACGAAGCCTGAGGAGTGAATCCCGCGCTGAATATACTATCGGAATCTGCGGCGCTCGCCCCAATTGCAAAATAAAAAATTAATGCAGCAAGGGAGGCCGCCTTAATTGAAGTCGAAAATATCATCTATTGTAGCCTCACATAGAAAATAAGCGCAAATACAAATATGTCAATATAATTTAGTGGCCGAGTTCCGGCAAGCTGACGACACCGATATCGGTCTCCCATCGCGATCGAACTTGAATCGTATCCGCCAGAAAGGAAAACGGCTCGGCAAACCTAAGTGGCCTGGCAAGGCCGGCGGTCCATTCGCCGTTGGAATCGGCATCCTCATAGTATTCGAACCTGTAGCTTCCGGGCATGACAGTTGTCAGATTAAGGCGGCCGGCCGAGTCAAATCGGCCTTTATGAGTAACCCCACGGGTCATGGAAGCCAAGACCCCCACGAATAATCCCGATCCGGTTGGCTCCATCGAGGCTGTCACACTGCCGACAGTATCAGCCGGGGGAAGCCTGAACGAGAAAGCCGCAACACTATCGGGCATGCGATTTCGAAGAATATCGTAGACCTTGGCGGGATCGAGGCTGACTGCAATGTTGCGTTCCCTCGGAATTTTACCCGGAAACCTCAGCCGCGCCGTGTTAGGCATCGGCCAGGCCACCACAAATTTCAGGGTATCGGTGGAGTCAGCGATAACCCTGACGGCATCCTTAAATGGCAGGGACAATAGCCGTTCGGAAAAGGTCATCTCGATAACGGTGTCCTGAAAGGTGCCGCTGGAACGGTTTGGGGGAAATGTGGAAAGGAGCTTCGGCCCGATCGTATCAGGCGTGTCGATTCCCGTGAATCGCGCCCCGGTGGTATCGAACGAGGTTCCTCTGGCCGTCCGCAGATTCCTCGGAATGAGGCTGTAAATAGCGCCATCCCGCTGGGGGTCTGTTTCGAGTGTCATTTGAGCATTCTCTCCGACATAGACCATCCCGGTCTGAAGAATGGAATCGCTATCGACATATTTTATCAGGTAATTTTGGGGGTCGAGCTTCTGTGATTCGTCGGGCGGCTCGGAAAGCTCGAATGCGATTCTATGGTTGTTTTCCGGCCCGGCTCCCGATAAGTAGGCGGCGACTGTGTCCATGATCGACGGCTTGAACACGATACCGCTGATGTTTTCCCCCGCAGCCAGGCCGAATATCGAATGGGGAAGGCCAATGGCCTCGGCCGAGGGATCCCAGAAGAGATCATCATTCTTATCATCGATGCAAATCATCAGAAATCGCCCGGCGCCCAGATGCTCCAACGAAAAATTTCCGGCTGAATCGACCTGGGTGGCATAGTCCGGAATCCTGGATATGAAGTCTAAAGAGGTATCTGCCAGAGCATAAGCCCATATGTCGTAGAAGACACGCTGGTCGTTCTCAAAAAACACCATGCCCGCAATCGAGCCGCTGTCGATCGTCGCCCCGGTAGAGAACGCGAAGCTTCGCGAGCGGCCCATCTTTACTCCGTGAGCATCGCTGGCGTCAGCGCCGATTGTCAGGATATAGGTGGTATTAGGACGGAGATTGTCCGGCGGAATTATAGTCAACTCGCGGCCGGACCAATCCAGGCTCGGAAAATCCCAAAACACGGGCGACAGAAATATGGCGCTCTCTATTCTCTCTCTGTCCATGGATTCGGAGAACTTGATCTTGAATTGGGAGGCTGCCGGCAAATTGGTGCTTCCGTTGTCGGGCTTGATATAAACGATCGACGGGGGCGTCTTATCGACTGGTCCGCCAGGCGGGGATTCCCTCACAGCGCAAGACGGGAGAGTCAAGACAAGGAATGAAATAAGGGGCTTTAGGTATCTCACCTTTGGTCTAATTTGGCGCGAATCGCTTCGTCCTGGGGCGTAAGTTCCAGCGCCCTGGCCCAACTCTGGCGCGCCAGTTCTTCCTGATTCAAAGCCAGGTATATATCCCCTTGATGGTCGTATATCACCGGGTCTTCCAATTGGCTTTGCATCGCCTTTTTCATCTGGGCCAGGGCTTCCTCGTATTTGCCCATTTTATATAACACCCAGGCGTAACTGTCAAGGTAAGCGCCATTTTCGGGCTCGATGGCCAGCGCTCGCTCGATCAGCTTCCTGGCCTCCTCCAGTTTTACTCCCTTATCGGCGTACATATAACCCAGATAATTAAGCGCCAATGCGTTCCGCGGTTCCTTCTGGATAATCCACTTGAATTCGCGCTCCGCAGCCTCGAATTGACCCAACCTTTCATAAGTCGACCCGAGATTGAACCTGAGACCGAGGTTATTCGGGTCGGAGGCGGCCAGTCTCTCGTAGCCATCCCTGGCCAGTTCAAAATTCTCGTTCTGAGCGTGGATGACCGCCGTGAAAAAGAGAATGGCGTTCGAATCCTGCGGCACGGTGGCCATAGCCTCGCCCATAATCCGGATGGCCTCGCCATATCGATCTTGCCCATTGACCACCAGGGCCAGGTTCACCCAACTATCGATGAGGGTATCCGATAGCGCCAGCGATTTCCAGAAATAATTTTCGGCGGCCGGAAGGTCGTCCTTTTCCTGCTTGAGACGGGCCAGATAATAATAAATCGCGGCGTCGGCCCCTCCGCCGCTGTCAAGGGCGGTCATCAACGATTCGGCCCTGTCGAATTTCCGATTGCCGTAGAGTATCATGGCATATCTCTTAAGGGCGATAGGATTGTCCGGCAGAAGCTCGGCGATCCGTTTCCCGAGCGTCTCGGCCTTCTCATAATCCTCGATATTATAGAAAGAGACAATAATTGAGTTGAGGAATTCGGGGTCATCCCAATTGAGCCGGGCCAACTCAAGGTAAAGGCCGGCGGCTGCGGCGGTATCGTTTTGGGCCAGGCAAACAGCCGCCATACCAACCAGCGGCCTGGAGTCCGACGTATCCAGGGAGGCGGCGCTTCTGTACGATTCGAGGGCTTTATCCAGATCATTGGTTTTGGCGTAAAAATCGCCGAGATCGAGATAGGCATCGAGTTTGCCCGGGGAAATCTCGAGCAAGCGGAGAAACTCCTTTTCGGCCTCATCATTCTTCCCCAGGAAAGTCAGGATCTTGGCCAGATAAAGGCGCGTGAAATATTGAGCGGAGTCAAGCTCGAGGGCCCGGTGATAGAAGCCGGCGGCGCTTTCCAGGTCTTTGTTGTAGCGCAGGCAATCGGCTATGAAATTATAATCCTCGGCGTTCTTTTCGTCGATCTCGGATCGCAAAATCGCAGCCTCGTCGAACCGGCGCTGCTGGAAATAAATTTCGGAAAGGACTCGCCGTATCTCGACAGAAGCCGGGTCGAAGATCAAAGCCTTGCGGTATTCCTCCACGGCGGCATCGAGATTGCCCGATTGCTCATACAGGTCGCCCTTTACGAAATGGTCATAGGCTTTGTAGGATGCGAACTCATCCGGCGCCTGCTTAACGCTCTCCGGAGCCTCTTTCCTTCCAGCGATACCGCATCCGGAACTCAGCATGAACAACAGCAGAGAGATGACTAATGAATTTATTGCCGGCGATTTTTTCAAACTGTGATTTCCTCTATTTTTATCGCTGTTACATCATTTATGCCCAGCCCATAATCGGCGGCGGTATTTAGATAAATCGGCTGTCTTCGGGAACCCTTGATACTTTCCAGCCCGGCCCGGCTCCTCAAGCCCTCGATAATATCATATCCTATGGTATCGATGGCAACGGGATCGGTTCCAAAAAGGACCATTCCACAGTCAGCCGCCCATCGTTTCTGATAGGCCGGCCCTCCATGAAATTGCACCCTGAGGGCATCCATCACAATCAAACGCTGCCTGGATTTAATCTGTTCCAGCGCGTTGAGGTCGGCGATGTATGGATTGCAGTTGGCACCATGATATTTATTGGGATTATGTATGCTACCATAGTGATTCTTGAGCGCCCCGGTGATACCGGCCACGCCATGATCTTTCAGCACCGGCACATTTATGACCACCTCGGAATAATCGACCAGTAACCTGCTTAAGAGGCCACCGATCTGCCCGTTCGACACGAGAGCCTGCGAATATCCTACGCCGATATGGTCGGTGCCGAAACAGTAGGGGCCGTCGCCTCGCGACCGGACGCTAAAACCGACATTGGCCAGTTCCTCGTCGTGGCGATCCCAGATGATCTGCCGTTTGAGGGGATAACCGGCGCTTTTTAGAAAGCCGGCCAATGCATTCACAAGCCCAACCCTGGTCGACATTCCGGGGCCGCCAATAGTGTTAACTTTCATGCCGATCGAGTCAGGGTTACCAAGCAGTTCCCTGGCTGAAGCAATGGCATCGAGTTCCGGCGAAAGCGCCGAAAATCCGGCTTCCACCATGTCGGCGATTATATCCTGATCGATCTCGCCATCGGGTTTGATAACAGCGTCAGATTTTATTTTGACCACCAGCGATTTCGAGTAAGAGCCCATTATCGAGAATAACCGAGTTGGCGCAACCCAAGTCAATGGCTAATTTAAGCGGCCCGAAATACGCAAAGGCCCCGTAGATTTTTACGGGGCCTTTCGATAATGGTTGCGCAGTTTACCTGTCGCGGCGCTCCCTTGTGGTCTTGGGCTTGGACTGGTCGTCCGATTCCTTCTTCCTTTTTACTTTCTCGGGCGGCTTCTTGTATCTATCGTTGAGCCCGTCGTCGTTTTCGTCGATAAAGCGATCGCGCTCTTTAATTCGATCCTTCTGGCCGCTATCATCGCTCGGCTTTTTCACCTGCTCCGGCCTCGAATCTTCCTTTCGCTTGTCGCTATCCTGCCTGGCGTCTCCCGCCTTTCTGGACGGCTCGGAAGGCGTCGCCTTTTGGTCCGAGGAGCCTTTGCTGGCATCGGGCTTCTGATTCTCGATCGCGGTCTTGTCATTCGATCGGGGTACGCTTTTTACCGCCGAGGCCGGCCCGGCCATGACAAAGGCCGTCAGCGCCATTAAAATTAAGAATCTCCGGGTCATCTGCCTCTCTCCCTGCTCCGGTCGGTTTTCGATGCCTTTTTGGATGAACGGCTTTCCTTCTTTTCCGAATTTCGGGAGGATTCCTTCCTGCTGGAATTCTCGCCGGATTTATCCTCTTCTTTTATTTGACTCGAGGATTTTCCCTCCTCACGGTTGGATTGCACCTTCCGGTCTTTGGACCCCTCCTGCCGTTCATTCCGCTGTTCGTTAATTTGAGATTCCGATTTTCTCTTACCGGATTGATCCTCACGTCCCTGCCACGAGTCTCGGGGTGTAGTCTTTTCCATGTCGCCCTTATCGCCAGAGAGTCTTTTTCTTTCGGAATCAGGTTTCCCTTCCGGCACGATGATCCGGCCTTCGTCCCTGTCGATGCTGCCCTTATTCATGCGATCCATCTGGTCTGTGACTTTGCCAGTGCGCTTGTCATCGCCCGGTTCCACCGAGCGGGTGCGAGGACCCTTGGCGTCGCGATCCTGAATTCGCGGGCTTTCAGGCTTGAGGTTGCGTCCGCCCTCTATAGGCCTGGAATCCCGTTCGACATCTTTGGTCCTGATCTGTTTGACTATCGGCGCTTCCCTGGAAATGACTCCCCTGTCGGCATAATCCCTGACTATCGTCGCGGGAAGGGGACGGTTCCTGACATTTTTCTGGCGGATCTCCCTGGCGTTTTCTCTGAAACCGTCTTCGTTGCGATACTTCTTCTCTTCGAAGACCCAGTCGCGGAAAGCCCGGCGGCGGAATTTGTAGTCGTGATAGCGGTGATCTATCCGAACATCGATATAGAAACGTTGGTAAGACGGCACATAGAAGTACCTCTGGTAGCACGGATACCCTCCGTAATAAACCCATACCCAGTGATATCCGACCATCACGCGCGGCACCAGAATAGGGGCGATTCCTATAAAGATGCCATCGATCCAAATTTCGGAGCCCGGATAATCGCAACCGATCCAGATAGAACCGACATAGTAAGGATCGTAATCCCAATATCGATAGTGGCGGTGGTGACGGTAGTTCGTGTCGACCAGAAACCTGGTATGCGCCACAACATAGGGGCCGCTGCAAATCCTGGCATTGAGGCTGCCGACGAAATTGTCGAGGCTGCCGCGGACCTTGATCGCGAAATAATCGTCGTCGTAGTAGCTGTCATCGCCATAATCGTAGCCGACATACTTCATGAAATCGGGTGGATTGATGTAATCGTAGCTGGCCACGGCGAATATGTGCTCATCGCCGGAGCCGCCGGCAATCTCGAGCCTGAAATCATCGCCGTAATCGGGGACCCTGTAAACCCGGCCGCCCTCGACATAGCTGCTTCCATTGTGACTCGATGGGAACAGAATGCTGACATTGCCCGACGGGTCGACATCGTAAACCACGACATAGCAATCGTCCTCGGCCCGGAAGTAAACGGCGACATCTTCGCCAAAATAGTACCGGGCATCATGACCCTTGTTGGTCCAAACATCGATTTCCGGAGTATTGCCGGACCGATACCAATACCCGCGACCGTTGTCGTAATCGTCGCGGTCCGCATAAGCAACAACACTCATGCTCGCCACCAGGATTACCATTGCTAGAGTTGTTAAGTTCTTCATTTTAAACACCGCCTTTCGAACGGCTGACGGCAGAATCCTCCTGCCGCCTTGATTTTCTTTCGTTGTTGATCTTGCATTCATGATTGTATCCAGCGAACGGGCTTTCATCGAATTTGCCCGCATCATCACTGAACCTCCGCGGATAAACCGGACTGAATGTTCGAAGGATCTATTTTAAGCTCGCGATTGCCGCTGTCTACCTGATAACCCCAATCAAACTCCATGCCACGGGCCGGCGACAGAAATTCGCCTGTGATTCTGATCTTGGCGTAATGATCGTTCGTTGTCTGAAGGACATAAGTATGGCCGAGGATGGCTTCGAGATAAGCGAAGTTCGACCAGCCCTGGCTGGGAGCGTAGGTGATATCGTCGAATGAATCCGTATATCCCATGTCTTGAATGAATGCGCCGTTGTCGCCAAGCCACAGGAAATATGCCCTGACATTCGGGTCGGCATCATACTCGAGATAGAAATCGCATTCGGTGTGATCCCAGGGCAGACGGTTGGCAGTCGACAGATCGAATCCCGATTCGTTCTGGTAGATTATATCGGTGTAGGTGTAAATGTAATTGCCACCCTCGGGCCTGGGGGTATCATAAGCGGAATCATACGAAAGGTCCGACTCATTGCCGTTGAAATCGAATGACGAAACCGCGTAATAATAGGTAGTGCCATTCTGGAGGCCGTCGTCCAGGTACTGATAGACATCGGCATTTACTGTTCCTATCTGGGTGAAATCCTGATTATTCAGGCTTCGATAAATTCTGAAACCGTTGAGGTCATTATACCCCGCATCGAGATAGATCGGGCTCCAACTCACTATGACCGCCCCATCCAACGTGGTAGTGGTAACGCCGGTCGGCACAGGCGGGGCCTCGCGGTCTATGCTTGGGCTGGTGGTAGCATCCCTATTGTCACATGAAAGAACAAGCAGGGCAGATATGACAATCAGGCTGGCGTACTTTACAAAACCGATTTTGGGGTTGAACTGATTCATTTATTCCTCCTTCTTTCGCGGAATAATACCTCAACTTTCATGCCAAATTACTCCAGAGTATAAGTCGTTGTAGCAAGGGCAATTAGACTCTAGTAGTGTGGGTCGTCACATCACGATGCACTATTTTTGTGCCGGAATGAAGCGATTATTGCATCATTATTGGATTTTGTACTTCTGGATCTTCAGTCGAAGCGTATTGCGATGGATACCAAGAAGTTCCGAGGCCTCAACCAGGCCGCCTCCGGTTTTCCCGAGGGCCTCGACTATTGCCTTCTTCTCAAGCTCCTCGAGGTTAAGAACTTCCATTCTTTCCGGTGCGGCGTTCCTTTCGCCGACAAACGGGTCAATATTCTCTATGTCAATGACATCGCCGGTTGCCATTACAATGGCGCGCTCGATCAAATTCTCCAGTTCCCTGACATTGCCCGGCCAATCGTGACGCATCATGAGGTCCTTGGCTTGCGGAGTAATGCCCCTGATATCCTTGTTATTCTTTTGGTTACACTTCTTGATAAAATGCTCGATCAAAAGAAGAATATCCTCGCGACGCTCTCTCAGCGGGGGTATCACTATCGGTATGACATTGAGACGGTAGAAAAGGTCCTCTCGAAAAGAACCTTCCCTTACTTTGGCCTCGAGGTTGCGGTTGGTGGCGGTCAGGATTCGGATATCGACCTTTATATCGCGCTCACCGCCGAGGCGTTGGAACGTCTTCGATTCTAACACCCTAAGCAGCTTAACCTGTGTGGCTGGATTGATATCGCCGATCTCATCGAGAAAGATGGTCCCGCGATCGGCAAGCTCGAATCGCCCCAAATGACGGGCTGTGGCGCCCGTAAAGGAGCCGCGCTCGTGACCAAATAGCTCCGACTCCAGAAGGGTCTCGGGAAGCGATGTGCAGTTGACCGCCAGAAACGGCCCCGCAGACCTCTGCGACGCAAAATGAATAGCCCTGGCCACCAGCTCCTTGCCGGTCCCCGATTCTCCCCTAATCAGCACCGTCGCGTCGGAACGAGCAACCCGGGAGACATCGGCCATCACCTTTTTTATCGCGCTCGATGTGCCGATGATTTCCTTGAAATCCTCGACCTGCTCGAGTTTGCGTTTTAAATAACGGTTTTCGGCGAGGAGTTTCTGATTCGAATCGATCTTATTCAAGATAACACCGACATGGTCCAGGTCGACCGGCTTGAGCAGGTAGTCGAAAGCGCCGGCCTTCATGGCCTCGACAGCCGATTCCACCGTGCCATAGGCGGTCATGACCACTATGGCCAGGTCGGGATTGGTTTCGAGGCTCTTACGGATGAATGTCAATCCGTCCATCCTGGGCATCCGCATATCGACCAGGGCGGCCTCGGCGCCGTCACCATGAAGCGCATTAAGCCCATCCTCCCCGTTCGAGGCCGTGGTGACCCTGTGGCCCAACCTCTCGAGATGACCGGCCAAAAGCTCTCGCTGGCTGGCCTCATCGTCAATCACAAGAATTCTCAAGCGCTTCTCCTCTGGGGAAGAATCAATTCCACTTTGCACCCTTTGCCCGGAGATGATTCGATGATAATCTCGCCGCCATGATCAGCCATGATCTTGGAGGCGGTCGCCAGGCCAAGGCCGGTCCCACCCTGCTTGGTGGTGAAAAACGGTTTCAGCGCGGAGGGTATATCATCGATCCCGGGGCCATTATCGATGACGATAATATGAACCTTATCTCCCGTTTCGGCGACCTCGATTTTGATTTCGCCATTCTTCTCGAGCGCCTCCAAGCTGTTCTTGACCAGATTGATCAATACCTGCGATAACCCGGCCTTGTCACCCTCGATTGTAAGGCCATCGATGGGAGTTGTGAAAGCGATCTTTGTCCCCTGATGGCGAGCCTGATTTTCGAATAGCTCGATCAATCCTCTTACAAGCTCGTTCAGGTCGATCGCGGACATCTCGGGCCTGACAGCACGGGCCACTGCCAGAAACTTGTCTATTATGTCGTTAAGCCTCTTTATCTCTGCGCGCAGAAGATCGATGAATTTGAGGTACTCCTCCTTTGAGCCGGCCGGCACAATCTCATTTTTCATGCGCTGGATAGTAATCCCGATGGCATTGAGCGGATTGCGAATCTCATGCGCCATCGAGGCCGCCAGCGCCCCTAACTCGGACAGGCGTCGTCGCGATTCGGCCATGTTCTCCAGCCTGCGCGAGTCGGTGATATCCTGAGCCACGGCGATGGCCCCGATCGAGGCGCCATCGAATCCTACCAGGGGCGTGGTGGTCACGAAGTATCGCCGACGATCCTCACCAAGAACTCTCTCGAAATTGGCGCCTCGCTGGCTTTCCATGACTTGACGGAAATGAAAGGGATCGTCAGGGAAAAGGGTCGTGTAGTGAGCGGTCGCCATCGCTTGCGAGATGCCAAAGCGATTCCTGGCCATGGCATTAATATCCGTAAGGCTTAGACCAGAATCAACTGCGACCACGGGGCCGGGGATTGAATCGAGCAGGCTTTGAGACATGACACGAGATTTGTGGAATCCGGCCCGCAGAAATTCGTAACTCTGGAATCCGATGATGGTCGCGAAAACCAGCATGCCGACAATTATAAGCGCCGCTACCACAAGCCAGACCTGACGCTTGACTCCGCTGGTGATTTGCCTGTAGCCATAAAGCGACAGCCCAACCCTGAAAATCCCGTTGAAATCGCCGGCCCTGAAGAAATGGACCGACTCCAAGACCTCGCGATCCTGAAATGTAAGCAGCCGGCTGCGGGTCGTGTCGCTCTTGAGCGATTCTATCAAGAAGGGGTCCTCCATGAGCTTTGGCATGCTGGCGACCTTCTTCGAGGCGAATATGATACCATCCTGATTTTGCAGCACGATATATTCGATACCCGATTCCTGGCCAACCTGATTGAGCAGATTATAGAGGCTCAATTTTTCATTGCCATATTGGCCGTATCTCCAATTTATGGCGGCGAAAAGACCGGCAGTGTCGCTGAGAGGAAAATAGCTGAATAATATTTTTTCCTGGGCGATGGTTTGAAAATCATAAATAATGTCCGATTCGGGATCGATTTCCAGGGAATCGAGCCACCCCCTGATGGCTTCGTCGTAAGAATCGGATTTCCTTGAAAATGACGATGCGACCAACTGTCTCTTGATAACCAAACCGAGCCTTTCGGCATCAAGCGTTCGCCTCCAATCATCCAGGCTTCCCCTTATATTCACGGCGCTTTGGGGCCGCAACGATTCGACCTTGTTTATGAGATTGTCTATCGCCAGCGAGGTTATCTGGCTGTCGGTTTCGATGAGAACCTCGGCCGAGGAAATCAGGGTCTCGGTCAGGGCGCGGCCCTGAGCCATGACAGATTCGAGGGAGGCTCTGGTGCCGGCTGAAACGGCGAAATAACCGGCCAGGACAAGTATCAAGCCGAGACATATCAACAGCGCCAGGGCGTGGCGGAGCCGAAGGCCATAAAAGAGGGACGGCCTTTCATTTAATTCCTGACGCATATGATGGGTATATTAGGCGGCATCCGCCCAACTGTCAACCGCAGAAAAAACATAAGTTTGGAAGTCTCGATGCCGATATTTATGATTAGAGGGAGGATTAATGAAAACTACAACCGCAGTTCATGCCGAAATCCGCGATAACCGGCGAAGGACGTCAGCGCGGACTGATTTGGCAACTGATCGCCGGAAATTGCCCGAGCCGATTAGAATGCCGGGCCTGTTTTTCTCGCATCTGTCGTGCGCCCACCGCTCAAAAAAATTCGACGAGCATTTGAAGTTCTTTATCATATAAATAAGAGTCCATTTCCCATATGTGAATTCAGGTCATCATCTTCCTGTTTCGAAACGAACGGCCTTCAATCAAAATAAAATTATCGGAAACAAGACGCGACATGCCCCTCCAAGCACGATTTTCACCAATAATCAATATGAACGCAGCCCTGAACCCCTATAAAGCCACCGTTATTGTAAATTCCGTTCGGTTGCCGATCTAAATGCGCCGCCGCCGATTATTGTCAAATGCCAATTCATCGCTCGCCTAACTTATTGGTATAATTAATGATAGAAAAGTGCGAAATTTATGGATAACAAATTACTTGACAAAGCTGGGGGTGAATTGTATAGATATCAAGGCTTAAGGGTGAAACCGGGTAACTTGGGTAGTTCTAGCCCCCCTCTACCTAAGTAAAAAATGTTTCACCCTTATCCTTTTTTTATATAACCGCGATATGATTCGAATATATCCAACCCCGCCCTTTTCGATGCAGTTCCACTCTATAGACTCCTGACTCTATTAATGGCACTTCAAACCTGGCGCCCTGCAATTCCATTATACTTTCGCCGTTTCGAATAAGTTTCATGTGAGCCCTTTGCGGTGAGCTTATTTTCAGTCTCAGGTTGTCGGAAAACTTGACACGGTCGCCCTGGAAAAAAGCCCCGCCGCTCGATTGCCCATAAAATTGGAATCCTCTGGCATCACCCCAACGAAAATTGGAGACAAATACACGGCAGCCGCGAATTGCGTCGATAATCTGTTTCTTGGCAATCTTAATATCGTTGGAAAGCGGTTGCGATAACATCAGGTGAGTCCTGATGGATCTGAATTGGACCTTGTATGGGAAAATCGTCACCCGGAGCGGGCCTTTGCGGTAGGCGTGCGCGTGAACGTCCGCCGAACCCACCCCGGCAAGGCTATATTCCTGGGAAAGCTGGTCCCATTTCTTCAATACGCGCCCCGTCGGCCCACGCAAGTGCCGTCTGGGGGTGACAATCATTTTCAGCATATTGACCTTTCTGAGAAGTTCCATCCAGGCCGACATGTGGTTCCAGATCTCTATGGCGTCGAATCCCCGGGCATCCCAGGCGTTCCAGGGGTAACTGGGATATTTGGGGATAGCATTTCGTATCTCGTCGGGGTGCGCGATTATGCCCAGACCTCCCGATCTTCGGACCTCGGCCACATACTCCTGCGCCGTGAGACTGGCCGGAAGTTCTTTATCGAGGCCAAATGCAAGGTAATGATTCTCATCTTTGGCATCCTCTATCTCGTAACCTATGATGGCGGCGGTCCTGCCGTAGAAACGTTCCAAGCCGTCGCGAAGCGGCTGGAGAGTCATATGGTCGGTGAACATTAGAAAATCGAGATCGGCCGATTCACCTATCCCCGCGATTTCCTCGATTGTTTTGGTGCCGTCGGAATAGCTGGAGTGAATGTGGATTACGCCAACTATCTCATACCATCTATCATCTGGCATCCGGAACTCTCCTCAGGATGAAAAGGCCCGTGATCATCATGATAAGCACGGAGCCGACCGCGAATCGATACTTAACCGCGCCCAATGGGCCAAAGACTACGACCGTAATGCCCCAAATAAGCGGACCGATAACCGCCGCCATGCGTCCCGTCAATGCGAATAATCCGAAATATCCGGCCAGACGCTCATTTTCGGCCACCAGATTGATCAGGAGCGGCCGTTCGGTGGTCCAGACGCCGCCCAGCGAAATTCCCGCCAGCGATCCCAGGACATAATAAATCGTCTTATTCTGGGTGAATATTATGCCGGCCAGGGTAACGATCCAGAGCGCCACGGTGCCAAGCAACGAATTTCGCGGCCCGAATTTCTCTGTCGCAAACCCCCATATCAGCGAGCCAAACACTGTGAATACGGTCACGGTCAAGAGGAACACCGTTATTTCATTCAGGTTGCCGAGAACGACCCGGCCCTCGGAGAAACCGGCGGCCTCGCTCAGGAAAATCGCCATGAAAAAGATAACCGTCTCGAGCGCCTCAACTACGAAGAATCGTCCCAGGAAAAAACGCAGTATGCCGGGTCGGGCGCGGGCATCGAGGTAGACATCGCGAATTCGCTTGATTGATTCGACAGTTAATTTCCACAATCCGAAAATGGGTTTTGGGGCTTGATCGCGAATGGTAAGAAAAAACGGAAGAGAAAAAGTCAGGAACAGGATGGCGGTCCAGGTGAAGGCCTTGGAATAATTATGCGGCCCGGCAATCGAACCGACCACAGTGAGTCCGAACAGGGTGCCGACATATCCAAGCGCAACACCATATCCTGAGACGCGCCCCATCCGCTCGGGAGGCGCCACCTGTGGCAGCGTAGCGTCATAGAAGACCAGCGCCGCTTGATAGCAATAAATGGCCAGGGCAAACAACGTCAACTGCCAAATAACTGACCCGCCCTTACCGAGAAGCAGTGTCGCCAGGCAGCAGCAAATAGTAAAAAATATGGTCAATGGCATGCGCCGCTGAAACTTGTCGGCGATAATGCCGGCCAGGGGCATCGAAAGGGCTACGAGGATCATGGAGGTGGATCGCGACACCGAGAGAGCCAGGTCGGGGCTTCCAAAATCATTTTTAATCATCAGGGGGAAATTGAGCGAAACCACGTTCATGGAAAAAATGGTATTGGCAAAATCATAGAACGCCCAGGTGAGGATTTTGTATTTGGGATATTTCATAAAACCAGGCTGGCCGCGAGGATGCCTGTCAGGGTTCCGGCGAGATCCCAGACCAGGTCCTTGAGGCTGGCGGTCCCGTCGCGGGAGTGAAAATCCGCAATTTCCTTGGCGGCGCCGAGCGACAGGGTGAAGCTAAATCCGATGGTATGGGAGGCCGATTCCTCGATATCAAAATGCTTGTTGGCCACAATCGAGGTTCCCGCGCTGTAAAACGCCGACACCGTAAAATGCTTATACTTATCGGACGAGAACCAATTATCAGTCTTTTTCCGCTCTGCCCGTGCATCGGAAAAAAAGGCGGCAATCAGCACCGATATAAACGCAATCTTATAAGCCCAGTTCATCCGATATCCTTTTCATGCCATCGAGAACCAGCCCCAGGAAATCCTCGAGGCTTAATTCAAGATTGGAGCAAGCGGCGATTGATTCGCGTCGGGCCCCGGCCGCAAAGCGCTTCTCTTTATATCGCTTCATCAGAAACGGCACATCCAGCCCGGCCAGGGATTTCGAGGGGTGCATCAGGGCCGCGGCCACGACCAGGCCGGTGGCCGGGTCGACACTAAACAGCGTCCAATCCAGTTTCGATTTGGGCGGCACGGCCTCGGCATGCGCCCGAACAGCGTAGATCAATCCCTCATCGAAACCCTTTTCTTTGAGCCATTCGGCGGTCAGCCAGGTATGTTTCTCGGGCTTATGAATAGTGCGCTCATAATCGAGATCATGCAAGAGGCCGGCCATGGCCCAATAGTCGGGATTCTCTCCGAAATGCTCGGCCAGCCGCCGGGAGGAGGCCTCGACCGCAAAAATGTGCTTCAATAAATTAGGCGCCTTGATCTCGGATTTAACCCACTCAAGCGCTTCTTCCCTGGTCATTGCGTCTCCTTAAAAGATATGGCAATAATACACCCCACGAAATCTTAAATCCAGAGGATAATTCCGGCTTATCGCCGGGTTTGCGAACCGGGCAAAGCCATTTGCTTTCCCCTGATTCTCTTCTTCAGTCGGAGAAGCTCCATTTAAAGCCCCACCAGACGACACGCGGAGATTCATAGTAGGGCCACCAGGTGATATAATTATCGTTCAGGATATTTTCGTCGTTGAGCCAGAACTTAAGGTCCTTGTATTGGAATTCCAGGCGCCCATTGACGGCAATGAAAGTCTTGTCGGCGCCGCTAATTATCGCTCGGAAGTCTCTTCGAGACGAGAATCGAGAGTCGAGCGAGCCGCCGATAAAAAGCTCGGGGATAAGAATCTCTTTTCGAGCCGAGAACTTGCCGAATCCCAGCGCTTTGGGCCCTTTCTCATACCCATCGGGAAGATATTTATCATCCCAGAATCTTAGTGAGCCTCCGACCTCGGCGTCAAATATCGATAGGCCGACCTTGATTGTGCCAAAGGGCTCGACATAGGAATCATCGAAATTTGCCGGGGTAACGGTGAGGTTTCCGTCGGAATCGATCGTGTACGATGTATATATCTGGGATTCGATTTTCTTCATCGAGATACCCACGTCGACATCAACACTTTTCATGTCAATTATGATCCCCGAGGTCAACTGCGACAAGACAGGGGTATTAAGATTCGGCGCGGGCGCGAAAACGTATGAACGCAGAATCACCGATGTGGTTGGCAACAGCACGTCGTCGCCTAAATTGCGAACGTACAGGTCCGGGAGACCGCGCGCGCGGAAAGCCCTTATATATGGTTTGAGTTGATTGCTCAGTTCATACCCGATCCCAATCGAGGGCACCGCAGCGCCCTTGTCGATCTTATTCCACTCATAGCCCAGATTGAGAGCATAATATAACCGGGCTTCATTATTATCCAGGCCCGCTCGAGCCAAGAAATGATCAGCCTGCGGCCGCTTGCCTGATAGGCCATAAAGGAGACTTCGATAATAACCGCCGCCGAACGCCAGCGTTGCGCCGGGAAGAGAATCGCTCAGGAGCGCTTCTCCTCCCGCGACGTCATACTTAGTCGACAGGCGACTATTATAGCCACTGATGGTTTGGTCTGTACGATGGTAGAGTCCGGTTACGCTAAGGAATAATGGCGCCATTAAGGAACGCTTAAATCTCAGTTCGCTCCGTGTCAGAGTGCGGCTCTGACGGGAATCCTGCGGCGTGGTAAAGTCAAATGACAGCAGACCTGTCCTGGCACGATGGGTCCAGAGATCGAGCGACAATTCCCCGCCCGCCAAACTGCGAATAAACCCGCCGGTGACATGGTAGCCGTTGTAATCGGTATTTGTTATGAACCCGCTGGATTTCTTGAAACCGAGCGTAAAGTAGGCGTAAGTTTTCTTTCCAAAGGGCCTGAAAAAGCGCCACCTGGTTCCACTGTAACCGTATGGCCCGGGGAAACCTCGACATCGGAGCGATTCACGCGATCGGCCGGCGGCCCTACCATGAAATTCAGCCCCTTCGGATAATGATTAAGAGGGTTGGCCTCGATTTCCTTCAGGATTTCCCAGGGGATCGTATTCAGGTCAGTGCCGATCACATATGGCCTGTAAATTCCATTATAAGGAAATGGCAGACCGTTAATCGCGACATCGGCCCCACGTATATCGAGATAGTCACATGGTAAGGCCGGTGAGCCGATCGGGCCGGGTTGCGACAGGAAAAATGTCGGAAGCCCCTTGATTTCATCGGCCGGCCCCCTGGAAATAAACAGCCGGGATTGATAAATTGATCCGGACACCGTATCCCCGGCCGGGGCCTGTTCAGGGGCTTCTATCGAATCTTTCTTGGCAGCCGTGGTATCGAAAGCGGGCAATGCCTGATAAAGACTGTCTTGAAAAGAGGCAGAATCCCCTAAGGTTGGGGATACTATCAACCTGCTCGAATCGGCAGAAACGGATTCCTCCTGCCGACTCGAATCGGGCGGGACAACCTGGGCCATAAGGCCGGCGGTGTAAATCGTCGCTATCAGCCAGCCAATGGCGGCATGTAATATTCTATTCGTTTCCAAATTTTATCTATCACCAAGGATGACATTCCGAAAATAACCGCGTTGCTCGCTATATGTAAAAGCGCGAACCCGATACCGGCGATCAAAGTCGGCCAAAAAGGTCCAAAGAGAATAGCAAAAATCAGGTTCGTAGACAAATCATACCACAGGGTCAGGAATGCGCCAATAAGAATCAGGAGGATGGCCGATTTGAGATTGGCTTTCTTGCCGACGAATAGGTTCCGCAATAGCCCGCCGGACAGGCCGAAGAGCGCAAAACCGAAAAGCTGGGCCAAGCCCACGAATATGATCGTTTGCGGGCCATTAGGGTTGAACAAGACGAAGATAGCTCCGGCCACAAGCCCAACCATGGTTCCCTCGACGGGCCCGATAAAGAGACCAGCCAAAAACAGAGCCAGGCTAAACAATTCGATATTGGGGATAGCCAGGAACGGGGCATTAATCCCGAATGCCAGCGCCGAGAAGATGCCGATCCTTGCCACCCTGGCCAGGGGAAGCTGCCGATGACGAGTCGAAGCCATCTACCGTCTGTTCAGGACGGCGATCTTGCCGGTCTGCGAGCCGCCGTCGGTATTGACTACGTAGATATAAACGCCCGAGGCGACATAGTCGCCATTTTCATTCTTGCCGTCCCACTTGAACCCCAGGAAAGTCGAACTCCCTGCCGGATGACGGCCCATTTCGACCTGTCGGACTCGCGCCCCTGAAATATCGAAGATGTAAAGGCGGGTATCGAGGTCCGCGGAGGTGTATGAATATGGGATAGTGAGAAGGCTATTCCCATCTATGATAAATGGCGAGGGATAGGCCGTGAGAAGCCGGCCGACACCGCCAATAGATTGATAGAAGATCATGATAGTGTCGTTCCGGGTCAACTGATCACCATCCAATTGCGATATTGCGCTTAATATATACCTCTCGTTGATACCGGTCGGGGTAAACTGCGGGAATTCGATATTAACGGCGTCATTGATTGGAAGGGACTCGACATCGATGGTCTCGAAATAGGCCGTATCGGTGGAAAGCGAATTAGTTATGATCAGGTGGGCCGCGAAAGTGGCGGTTTCCTGCCCCTGATTGGAATATCGAACTATCGGGGTAATGGGATCGCCTCTTCTGCCAGCTGCGGACGGCGAAAGAAATCGCACCGGCCCAACGTCGCGCTGGAGAAATAGCGAATCCGCATATGTCAGCCTGCCGGCGTATGGATGGCTCGAATCGGCGCTGGCATTGACACTGGTCACCACCGGGATAACGACAACCGCGTTGTAGGAATTCCAGTTTCTCCATTCACCTGTACCCTCCCATATTCCGGGAGTCAGCGGAATGCTTATCCATAAGCCGGTCTGAGGCCTGAAACCGACCACCGCCACCTGCCATGATTCATCCCCCAGGTTGCCGCCATCGAATTCGACCCGCACCCCTCCGGAAAACTGATTGGGCTCAATAACGATGATATTTGCGGCCAAGTCCTCGGGAGGCAACGGCAGATTGTTTATCGGGAAATATGGTATCATATTCAAATTGGCGACTAAGGCCGTAGTATCGGCGGGCGGAAACGAATCGCCCTCGCTGAAATAGATGGCCGTATCGGCAAAAGGTCCCGTATGGAAATTCCAAACCGAAAATTCGAGAAAGGCTTCATCCAGGCTCGAACTCCTGACGGCCAGGGCATCATCGGTCGCCGGAAGAACATTGTACCCTTCAACGTCGCCGCAGCGTTCCCATATCTCGCGGATGATCGCCAGATTGTCGTATCGCTCGGCCATGAACATCGGCCAGATGCAGCTGGCATATGGGTGATACGCCTTAAAATCGCCAAAGGGCGAAAATGTCGTCAGGCCCATCCACATGTACTTGTAGAAATATGGCAGGTACCCCCGGTAATCGTTGGTATTATCATAGACCACGTCTTCCATCCAGGTGGATGCGGACTCGAGCCACCACGGCTTGTCGTTGCCCGGATCCGAGTCGTTCCAGTTTTCGAACTCGAAGGCATCATAACCGAATTGAACGGTGTGAAAGAACTCGTGCGCGGCCGTAACGCCGATGGCGTCAAGCGGCCTGTTAACATATGTGGGCGATTCGGCGAAATCGTTTTCTATGATAATATAGCTGAATGCCGTATGCCCGACCGATATGCTCTCCGGGACCGTGAATCCGAAAAAGCCGAAACCGAGGTTTACGGCATAAATATCCAATCTGCTGTCGCCGCCGTTGGCGTTGTCCTGCGGAGGTGTGGTATACCCCATGGAATCGATCTCGACCGACCAGACGTGCTCAAAAATCTCGGCCATCCTATTGACGTAATCGGGAACACCGTCGGCGGGGTTGTTATCCACGCGGAAATGGTAAATTGAATCGGCTCCAGTCGTGTCGTAATGTATTACGAAATGCTGACTGGCAAATGCGAACTGCTGCAATGGGCGTTCAAGTGCTTCGGCAAGCTCGACATCATGGCGGTGACGCATGACATTAAAAGCCGATACCATTTCGGGAGTGCCGCATTTTACAGGTACGCCGACATCCAGTTGAAGTGATGGGGCCTCTCCCCAGATCGCCCTGATCCTGTTCTTGAGCGCCTTGATTCCCTCATCGCCAGATTCGGCTGATGACAAGACAGAAGAAAAGAGCAACGCAATTAAGAGGAATATCGGAATCCGCCTGATCATCTTTGCTCCTTTACCCTTTTAAGGTCTATCAAGCAACTGTATGGCACCTTCTGGGAACCCATCAGCGCTTTCCCCTTTCTGGGGCCGTGGCAATCAGAGCCACCGGTGTAGACAAGGCCGTACTTCTTGGCCATGTTCTTGTATTTCTGAACAGTCGACCTGTCATGCAGAGAATGATAAGCTTCTATGCCATCGAGGCCCATTCCCACGAGATCGGGGACGAACTCATCGTGGTTAAGAGTTCCCGGATGAGCCAACACGGCCACGCCGCGCACGAGGTGTATCAGGTCTATCCCATGCTCGGGAGTCAGTACCGGCTTGGGGACATAGGCCGGGGCATGATAACCGAGGTACCTGGCGAATGCCTCATCATAGGTCTGGACGAACTCCTCACGCAACAGGGCATCAGCCAGATGCGGCCTGCCAACGGCGCTATTGCCGGCGATTGATTTGACAGTCTCCATGGAGAGATTTATGCCGAGATCGTTCAACTTGCCGACCATGGCCTCGCCCCTCTTGTATCGCTCTTTCCTGAAGATCTCGATCTTCTTGACGAATTCCGGATTTGTATAATCGATCAGGTATCCGAGGACATGAACGTCATATCCCCTGTACATGCACGATAGCTCGACTCCGGGGTAAACCTCCAGGTCGGACCCCTCGGCGTACATCCTGGCGGCCACAAATCCATCAACCGTGTCGTGATCGGTAACCGCAATGGCAAGCAGGTTCATCTTCAAGGCATACTTGACCGTTTCTTCCGGCGTGAAGAGACCGTCGGAGGCGTTAGTATGTAAATGCAAGTCAATATATTCTTTTTTCATACCAGTTTCGATTCGACGATTTTCTCCGTTTTCTCGAAGAGCTCCCGCGCTTTGGCTAACGCCGCTTGAGCTCTTGCCGTGAGGTTTTGCTTCTCGGCCTCGTTCTCGAGTCCGGGCAAGTTGATTTTAACGTTCATCATGGCCCCCTTGACCGCCGAAAGCCCCATAAGGTTGGCCACGCCCACATCGGAAATGGAATTGACATTACCTTTTTCGGCAATGACCGGCAAATTCTCCATGATCTGCGCCGTCTTCTCCATAACCT
>MEWP01000155.1:50031-52422 GCA_001775395.1 candidate division Zixibacteria bacterium RBG_16_53_22
GGTGGCGATCAGAGTGGCCTCCTGAATCTTGGCGTTTCTCTGGGCGATCTCGAACTCGGTATACTTGGGCATCCGCCGAGCCTGCAGGACTCGCTCGAATCCCTGCGCGTCCTTTTCGATCATGATGGCCAGTTCGGTGCGAAGATTGTCGACCTTGGTCATGACCGCCTTCAGTTCTTCCGAGACGTCGATATGCTTCTTCTTTCCGACAGTTAATCCACAGACCATCGTTCCCAGCGCCGCCGACAGCGCCCCGGCCAGGGCCGCCACGGAGCCACCACCCGGGGTCGGCGTGTTGGCCGCCACAGAGTCCAGGAATCCCTTCATACCCTGCTTGGTGGAAAGCTCGGGCGACTTGAGTTTATATTCCAGTATCTGCTCAGTTTTGAAATTTTCAAGCCCCAGGTAAAATTCGGCGACATCGACCAGCGCCTTAAGAGGCGTTAGGCCAACCACCTCAGCCGATACCAGCGGCACGCCATAGCGCCGGGCCTCCGATTTTATCATTTCGTAAGCGCGAAAGATGGGAGTCTTCTCGAAATTCACAAGGTTCATCGAGACCTGCACCTGTTGCCGCTCCTTGATTTCGAATCCAAGAGCCTTGACGTAGCGCAAGCCGCCATCGCCGAACCTGATGGCTTTGGCAATATCTTTAGCCACCTTCTGATTGGTGGTCCCCAGATAGACGTTGAACGCAATCAGATAGGGCCGCGCGCCCACGGCCGTGGCGCCTGCCGTTGGATGAGTCTTGCTGGGCCCAAAATCGGGAGCGCGATTGGGATCATTGGCTATGGCCGCCTTGATCCCCTCGTACTCGCCGCGACGGACCTCGGCCAGGTTCTCTCGGTCGGGACGAGTGGCGGCCGCCTCATACAGGTAGACCGGAATAGCGAGCTCCTCTGCCATACGTCTGCCGAGCTTGCGCGCCATCTCGGCGCATTCCTCGAGCGTCACTCCCGAAATGGGTATGAAAGGGACAACGTCGGTGGCGCCCATGCGGGGATGCTGGCCGGTGTGTTTTTCCATGTCGATCAGCTCGGTGGCCTTGGCGACTGCCTTGAAGGCGGCCTCGAGGACCGGCTCGGGCTCGCCCACGAAAGTTATGACGGCGCGGTTGTGATCTTTGTCCATCTCCTGATCCAGCATCTGGACACCGTCGACAGACTCAATTTCGGCGATTATGGTCGCGATTTTCTGTGGATCCCTACCCTCCGAAAAATTAGGCACGCATTCGACAAGCTTCGACATCTCATTCCCTTCCTGCGCTTCCAGAATCACTGCTTGCGGCAATCTTCGTATACTTTTCTTTTATGGCCGCGGCCAATAGGGGGATCATCAACTCATGATGACCCGTAAAGGAATATCCTTTTCCGCTGTCGGCCACCGGCCGAGTTATCACGTTTGTATTAGGCCTGTAATGCTGAATCATATCGAAATTGACGGCCGTAAAATTATCTACATCCCCAACGATATTGCGGGCCACGCTCAAGCCTTTGAGAAAAACCTCCGGCAGTATGACCGCGGAGCCGATATTGAGAATGACCCCGCCGGCAAGTCTCGATATCGACTCCGAATAGATCAAAAAATCGTCATGCGAGAGCTTGCCGAAAACAGCGCCGTCGAATCCCGGGTGCTGGCAGATTGTATCCGTGCCGATAGCGACATGAATGGTGGCGGGTATGCCGCCCGCGTAGCAGGCGCCGAGGACCGAATATGGCGCGTATTCCGGCGCCCTTTCGACAATGAATTTGCCGATCCCCTCCCCCAGCCCAAGCCCCTGCGAGGAAGCCAGCCTGGCGGCCTCGAAAAGAAGCCCCGGCGTTTCCTCGACCATTCCGAATGTGCCGTCAGCCAAGCCCTCGGAAACCTCCTCCGAGGTTCTGCCGAGAAAGGCCATCTCGAGGTCGTGGATTGCGCCCGCCCCGTTGAGGGCCAGATGGGAGACGAAGCCGTTCTCGATAAGGTCCACGAGGATCGAGGACAGGCCGACCTTTATGGGATGGGCTCCCATCATCCATACGATAGCGCGGCCCTTTAGGCGAGCCTCGGCAATGGATGCCGCGACTGTTCGCAAATCGGAGGCCTTGAGGTAATCCGGCAGGGATTCGAGAAACTCCGAAATAGCAACGGTCGGTTTAGTCGGGCGGCCCATTTTGGCGATTTCGGCCTTTGTCTTCCTGGTGGCGGCCTTGGTGGTCCTCACCCGGGAGATATCGATTTTTTTGTACTTACTCAAGCTTCGCCTCGATTCGGCCCCGGTCATACTTGCTTAATTGGGCGCTGATCGAGCCCAGGAAATAGACCTCCGATTTCATCATAACCGGCAATTTGTATTGGTCATCGGTGAGCCAGATTCTGATATTACCTTTGGCCTTGAAAATCCCCTCGGCG
>MEWP01000155.1:52456-99330 GCA_001775395.1 candidate division Zixibacteria bacterium RBG_16_53_22
TCCCCGGCCGGAACCTCGATATGTTCCCTCCGGCGCACGATAACCTTAAGAGGATAATTTTTCTTATCGGTGTGATTATCGATAAAAACATCCTTGCCGGGCACCAGCTCCTGAGTGCGAATGTAATAGAGACTTGACAGCGGATCCTGTACAAACGCATAGGTAGGTATGGTATCATTCCCGGTAATGGCAAGGTGCTCCTTCTGGTCAATAATGGTGGTGCGGTCGATCCTGTATCCCCCCTCTCGCAGCTTCTTGTGAAACCGCCGTGGAAATATGCCATCCATGTCTACTAACGTCTCGACGCTGTCTCTGACTTTGTAAAATACCGATACGATACTATTCGAATTCGCCGTTGATGTGATCCTATAACATTCCCGATTATCGTATGCCACCATCTCGGGGATTTCCATCACGGCGCTGCCGGCCGGCAGCTTGCCGTACTTGACATCGAATTCCAGCCTCTCCCCGACTCTGAACGCCCGATTTTGCAGCTTACGATACCACCACGATGAATCCGCCGGCATGGCGGAATAGACATTACTCATTTGAGCCGTGTCGACAGGAACTTTGCCGGTATCGGTCGGCAGCGACGGTTGAGTGCTTACATCCGGCATGACCGTTGCAGGCGAAGGTGACTGAGCGGCCTCCCTTGATTCAAAGCCGTTCGCAGGCAGATCAACCGGCAATGAAAACATAATGATAAGGGCGGTTAACGTAAAAAAGCCATTCATCCGGAACCCTTCCGAGCCGAATTGGATTTCTCGATGATTTTGCCCTCGATTCTTCTCAGAATTTCGTCAAGCTCGAGAAAGGTCTGGTTGTATTCTTCGAGTGTGCCCCCAATCGGATCGTTCACGCCCTCCTGCGAGGTTGCATGTGCATCCGGAAATGCCCTGATTAGATACGTTTTACTCCCGGCCTCGGGGGCCCTCTTCAATATATATTCTACGTGCTCGGGGGCCATGGCCAGGATCAAATCGGCCCATTCGATAGCCTGGCGCGTGAGTTGACGGGCCCGATGGCCGGAGATATCGATATTCCAGTGTTTGGCCGCCTCGATGGCGAACGGCGTCGCCGGCATGCCCCCAAGCGCCCCCATGCCGGCCGACATGACTTGGATATGCTCCAGGCCTTTTTCGGCCAGCAACGATTTTAGTATACCCTCGGCCATCGGCGAGCGACAGGTGTTTCCGGTGCACACTATGAGGACATTATAATTAGGGGTGCTCAAACTCGATCCCCGTCGCCTTGTAGATTTCTTCTTTGGTGATTGTGCCTTCTCGTCCGATCCTTAATATGCCGCCCTCGATTGTGACCACAGTCGACGGCAGGCCGTTGGGTACAAGGTCGAAATCGATCACATGATCGACCTGCTTTTTAATCACCGGGTCGACATCGGACAACGCTGTCGCGGCCGGCCGGCCATGGAAATTGGCGCTCGTCGCCGCGATTGGCATTCCAATCGTATCGATTATTTTACGCAGCAGCTCGACATCGGGCATCCGAATCCCGAGGGTATTGCTTTCACCGCTGCACGGAAAATGCTCCTCCGAGGTCATCACGATGGTCAAGCTTCCGGGCCAGAAATTTCGCATCAGGATATTGGATAGGCGGCTTCTCCTAACTTGAAGCTCTTCCAACTGCTGTTCATCGGATATGAGAACGGCCAGAGGATTTCTTTCGTTGATACCCTTTATCCGCCTGATGCGGGCGATACCTGCGGAGGAATCGAATCGGCATCCCAGCCCGACTACGGTGTCAGTGGGGAATAACACGACATTGTCTTTCTTAAAAAAGCCGGCCAGTTGCTTCATCTCACGTGGACGCATTATTACAATTTCCTCTCAGACAAGATCACTTTCTCAGTCTTACCAGCCATGCCCTGGAGAAACCCATCGCATTTACCCTTTTCAGAAGCTCCTGCGCGGCATCGAAACCGGCTACGTACCCAACGCAAACCCTGTAATACGGCGCCTGATAGTCAATTCTTATTTCATCCTGGAAAAGCGAGGCGATAGATTCCTTGAATTCCCGGGCCTCGGAGTTGGACTTGGAGGCGAAAACCTGAGCCGCGAAAAACTGATTGTCCCGGGGAGCCTGGTCAAGCCGGGGTGCGAGATTTATATTATCATGCTCCCTGGTTTCATCGGCCTCCGGTACCCCTGATGTTACCACTCCCTCGTCATCGATGATATCCATGCTCTCAAGCCTGTGCTCGAGGCGGGTGCGCCCGTCCGCGTCCGCCTTTGGCTGGGTTCCACGCCCGACACCCCCGCATGAGATAATAACCAGCGCCGAATATGAAAGTAAGACGGCTCTATAGGAATTTATCATATTTTTCGTCAGCCGCTAACTTTACAAGCAGGTCTTTTATTTCGCCAACTCTCGTCTTATGCGCCACCATAACTATTTCCCCGGCCCTGACAATGACAAGGTCGGTAACGCCAAATCCGACTATGATCCCTTCATCGTCGTTGACAACGATGTTTTCGTAGCTACCGTCGAGTAGAACATCGCCCATGACAACATTGCCGGCCCTGTCTTGATTTCTTATCCTTCCCAGGGCCAGCCAGGAACCGACATCATCCCACTTGATCTCGCCCTTCATGGTTAGGACATTGGGGGCGTTCTCCAACACGGCAAAGTCTATAGAGATACTTGTCGAGTCGCAATAAAGTTTCTCGCGAGCCGCTTTTTCGCCTTTCTTGCCCATTTGCGTCTGGTAACTCATCAAGCAGTCGTGTATTCCGGGGGCGAACTTGGCGATCGACTCCAGGATGGCATCGGCCCGCCAGACAAACATCCCCGAGTTCCACAAATGCTTGCGATCGAGGTAATACTCCTGGGCCCTGGTCGGATTCGGCTTTTCCTTGAATTGCTTTGCATGATAAAAGGCTATCCCGCCATCTAATGCGAATTCTCCTCCCAATTCGATATATCCATAGGCTGTCTCGGCCCTGGTAGGTACCACCCCTATGGTTATCAAGTGATTGGATTTGGCGGCTTGCTCGGCGCCGGCCCTTAACAGCGAGACCAGCTTCTCGGTGGGTGAAATAAGGTGATCCGACGATAGGACTATCATCACGGCCTCGGGATCACGCGCTTTGAGATGCAAGGCCGCCAGCCCTATCGCCAGGCATGTGTTCTTGCCTTCCGGTTCGAGCAACAGATTATCGTCGTTAATTCCGGGGACTGCGCTCAGAATCTTGTCTTTCAGATGCCGGCCGGTGACAATTACGATTCTATCTTTCGAAATGAAACCATCGAGCCGGTCAACGGTCTCGAGCATCATGGTCTTTTTGGAGGTCAGCTTTAGAAGCTGTTTGGGATTGTCCTGGCGAGAAAGCGGCCAGAATCGCTCACCTCGCCCGCCGGCCAATATTACGCCGTAGATCATGCCCGCCCCTTTCCGTTCCTGACATTGATAGGCTCGGCTTTGCGGTTGAACAAATACCGCTTGATCTTGCGAGTCGAGGTTTTCTCGAACTCCTCCAGCCGAATTTGCACGTATTTGACCCTCTTGAATTCCGCCAGGCCGGAGCTCAGCCTCTGAACCTCCGATGTTATTATCTTTTCGATCTCCTCGGAGGTGAAATTGTGCCCGGTCTCGGTCGTCAGATTATTGAAATACTCCTGGTCCGGGACCACGATGGCCTCTATTTCCTCACCGCGCATCCCTTCCGGCGCCCGGCCCAGAACCAGCGACTCCAGGATATAAGGCGATTTGTTGAGCTCGCTTTCGATTTCCTCGGGATAGACATTCTTGCCGGCCGGGGTAACTACCACGTTCTTGACACGCCCGGCGATATAGTAATAACCGTCCTCGTCAACCCAACCGGAATCGCCGGTGTAAAGCCATCCGTCCTTCAAGACCTCGGCGGTGGCCTCGGGATTGTTATAGTAACCCTGCATTATCATCGGGCCGCGCGCCACTATCTGCCCGATGCCGCGGCTGTCGCGGTCGATTATTTTTAACTGCGCATCTGGAACGGGCAACCCTATCGAGGCGTCCTTATGTTTGTCTACCGGGTTGAGTGTCAGAACCGGTGCCGATTCGCTCAAGCCATATCCCTGAATGAATCTGAAACCGAGCAGATTGAAAGTCCTGGCTATATCCGGGGGCATGGGGGCCCCGCCGGAAACCATGAGCCGCAAGCTGGCCAGCCCCGCTTTTTCCCTCAAGCCCTTGAAGATGCGCTTCCCCGGCTCGGCGCTGAATACGTTGCTGAGCAATTTGGCTACCGAGTAGCTGGCCTTGAAAACGATTCTCGTAAATGGCGGCTTCTTGGCGATTGCCCTGAAAATGCCGGCGTGCATCTTCTCGTAGAGAAGCGGCACACCGAGTAGAATCGTTGCTCTGTTATTCCTGATGTCTTCTATGATTTGTTTGGACGCCAGCCCTCGGGCGTATGTTATCGTGATCCCCCATGACATCGGAGTCAAGAAACCGCAGGTGCACTCAAAGGCATGGTGGATCGGAAGCACCGAGAGAAAATTATCGCCCTCGACAAAATCAATCATCTGGGTCATGTTGTCGACATCGGCGACGATATTCTCATGCGATAGCATGACTCCCTTGGCCTGGCCGGTCGTGCCCGACGTATAGAGGATCGAGGCTGTGTCCGATGGTCTGGCTTTTGGCAAGGCGCCTTTGTAGACAGAGCCTTTCCGGATCAGGTCCTGCAGCGACATGGCCCGTGAACCGGACTCGACATTATCCATGCAGATCATATATCTCAGGTCGGGGAGATCGTCGACGGCCAACTCGAACTCCGGCAGAAAGCCCTTTGAGATTAGCAGCATCCGGCAGCCGGAATTGCGCAGTATGAAGCTCCAGGATGGCAACTTGAGAAGCGCGTCGAGCGGCACGTTTATGCCCCCTGCGAAGAGTACCCCCATGTAAGATACCCCCCAGTCGGGGCGGTTCTCGGAAAGGACGCCTACGCGGTCGCCCTTCTGTAAACCCAGCGCGGCCAGCCCCTTGCCGATAGAGAGCGATTTATCGGCGAACTCTTTGAATGTCATATCGACAAAGCGATCGCCGGAGAAGCTCTTCATGAAGGCGCGCTCGCCAAACAGGTCGCTGCTCTGATTGAGAACATCGACCAGGCTCTTGCCTTTCAACGGGACCTTATTCATCTTCCTCCCTTCTCGCAATAACTTTCGAATATATGACTTAGAGGCGGATATGGCAAGTTTGAAGATAGGCGCGGCGGCTCTATCTCTCGAACTTGCACAGTGGCGCATCCCGGGGCTGCGGATCGACCCTGGCCAAATAAAAAACCCCGGCCAAAATGACCGGGGCTGGAAATTCGCAGGATTTTTAAACCGTTATTCTATTGACGCTTGCGCCGGCTTTTCGACTATGGTCGGCGTCACGAAGATAAGCAGGTCGCGGGTGATGACCTCTTTCTTGTCGTATCCGAACAGATAGCCCAGAAGCGGGATGTCTTTCAGCAGCGGCAGACCGACCTTGAGGTTCTTGATCTCCTGGTTGGTGAGCCCGCCGATAACCGTCGTCTCGCCATCCTCTACTACCACGTTCGTCTCGGCGTTCTGAGTGTTGATGATAACGCCGTTGGGGTCGAATTGGTAGGAGCTGCGCTCTGGAATCATATGCAGTAGAATGCGGCTCTCCGACGTCACGTGCGGAGTTACGCGAAGCTTGGTGCCAACGTCATAGAAGGTAATGATGGTGTTGCCCGAGGGGTCAAACTGCTTGATCGGAATCTTCTGGCCCATCTGAATATAGGCCTCAACATTGTCAAGCGTGGTGACCTCGGGGTGAGCTATGATCTTTCCCTTGTTGGATGATTCCACCATCGCCAGTACCGCACCGAGGCTGAAATTCTCGAATGTGCCTGCGAAAGAGAATTGGCCGATCTTGGCCGATGTAACCTGGTCGGTGCCCCTAATCTGGCCTTCCTGCTCTGCCCAGGTCTTCCTTTCCGGATTTTCCAGGAATAGCTGATCATCGGTCGGCGCTTCGGATATGAAATGCTGGTTTATGGCGCGCCAGTCGACTCCAATCTCGCGCAAGAAGCTGCTTTCGACCTCGAGCAACTGGGCCGAGATCTTGACTTGCTGGGTTTCCTTATCGAGCTCGCCAATCAACCCCTCGACCCGAACCAGGATCTCCGGCAGGTCCCGCAGGATCAATGAATTGGTGCGCTGGTCGACATCGACCGTGCCGCGCGCCGAAAGCAGCCCTTTGACTGCCGTCTTCATTTCGGCGGCGACATTGTATTTGATATCGACAATCTTGGTGGTCAGCGGCTTCATCGTCTCCTGCTCTTGATTGTGCTTTTCCTCGGCCGCTTTCTCCATGTAATATTCGGAGGCCTTCACGACCCTGATGTAATTGTCGGATTGCACGCCAACCAGGTTGTAGGTTTGCAGGATGATATCGAGGGCATCTCTCCATGTCACATTCGATAGATGAATAGTCACCGGACCCTCGACCGACGGGGATGCTACTATATTCACGCCCCCATAAGACGAAAGGTACATCAAAACCGACTTGATATCGGCCTTGGTCAATGCCAGGGTTCTTATGACTCCACCCTTGCCCTGCTCTCCTGGGACAACCTCAATGCCTCCCTGGCTTCGAAGCGTGCCGTAGTTTACCAGCAGCAGGCAACCGAACGCCAGAATGGCCGCTATCAAAATTGAAATCCTGCGCATATCCTACTCTCCTTTTTAGTCGACTTTAACGACTACTTGATTTCCGGAATCGCCAACTCCAAGGCCACGGTCCTCGTCCAACCATATTCGGTCACCTGGAAAATCGCCTTGCTGTCGGTGACCGTAACCAGGTAACCGCCCTTGATCTTGTCGTTGGGCTTGAGCATATAGCCATTCCCCTCGGCGTCCTCAAGCAGGGCCCGGTGCATCTCCAGGTCCTCGAGGATTCCGACGAGCTTTAAATTCTCAAGCGATGGAAGCCCCTCGCGTATGCGGCCACTGCCGGCGCCGACCAGCGGCGTGAATGGATCCTTCATCCCCATCGAGGCATATTCCACAATCTTCCTTTTCGGGGTCGTTTCCACCTGCATACCGGAAGGTGTCGAGGGATCTGAAACAGCCAACTTTGGCGGCATTATCGACTCGGCCCCGCTATCCTCATACTCTTCTTCAACTGCGACCTCTTCATTAGTGGTCTCTTCTTCAGCGACCTCTTCCGCCGCGATACTCTCAATGGAGGCGGTTTCTACAGGAATCGCCTGGGCCGTCTCCACCTCGGAATCGATCTTCTCAGGAACCGCCTCGGCGATCTCCAATTCGGAATCGACCTTCTCAGGCGCCGCCTGGGCGACCTCTTCCACGGATGCCAGCTCCTCGGGGGTCGCTCTGGTGGCCTCGACCTCCTCGGGATCGACAGCCGGTTCGTCGGCGAAAGTGCCGCCGGCGGGATATTGCCAGGCCGCAAACTGGATTTCATCGGCAATGGCCGGGAGCTTTACCACGATCTTATCGTCGCTTCTGAAACTTCTAAACTCAATCGGCCGCTCGATATCAAGCACCACCCGGGCCTGCATATCGGGCTCCGACTTGAATTGACTGGTCCTGATGGAATGTATCGAATGGAGCGGCAACTCCTTGAATTGTTTTTCCTGGAGGTTATTCTCGACTCCAACCAGGTCGATGACAATCCTCTCGGGTTTGCTGTCGGTTAAAAAGGCGTTATATTCGCAACTGGAGGACGTGGCTATCGTCACGACGACGGAATCCCCGTCGCGATATACGCCTATGTTTTCCAGGCTGTTTGCGATTGCCCCTGTGGCTCCGGGACCCAGAATCAGCGCCCCCAGCGCCAGCACCGTTATGATGTTACTTACCCTTCTCATCCGACCGCATCCTGTTTGACGTTATATGTTGACATCTTAAACGTAGCTATCAAGGTTTTGTCCGGGTCCTTGTCGCCGGCGTTCATGCCCGGTATCAGACCCTTGGCCGTCTTCATCTCGAGATCGGAAACGTTGACTATGAACGGGAAATTGGCGACCTTGGCGAAAAATCGCCCCAGGCCGTGGTATGACGATTCCACCTCGAGCGAATAGGTGTTGGTATTGTAGAAATCCCCAACCTGCGTGCCCATCGGAGTTAGATCCCGCACCACGGAGCCGGTCAATTGAGCGGCGGCGTGGAGCTGACTTAAGAAAGCCTCGTCTTCCTTGATCTCCGGCAGCAGCAGCTCGACCTTCTTGTACCTCATTTCGAGATCATCGAATTCCCGCTGCAAATCGTCCAGCGTGGCGGCTTTTTGCTTGACGGCGTGCAAATCCTGAAGCTCCTTCTGATATTGAGCCGATTTGTCCGCGATTTTCGCGGCGTAGCTGGTGTAGACCTTGTTGAACCAAAAATAACCCGCCACCGCGAAAATGAACACGATGAATATCATTACTTGCGTCTTGGGGTCTTTGTAATTCATTTATCCCCTCCAGAGTATCCGTACTGTCATACCAGTCCTTAGGAACCTGGCGACCGGTGTTTTGCCTCTAAACATCAATAATGAACCTGCAGCATATCATCGACCTGCGCGGTCTGAGTATCGAGATTGACCGGTAGCGCGGTCACCAGGTTGCAGTTTAGCTTGAAATTATAGGCTTTCACCTTCTCGACATCCTGCAGCTTAATCGATGCGATTTCAATATTTTCGAAAAAGTCGGACTTTTTCAGCCTCACCAGGAAAGTGGCCAGGGCATTGAGCGAGAATGAGTACCCCTCCAGCGACGATTTGACCGCCGGCGGAGGCGGAGTCGGAGCGGCCGGCTGACCGGGTTGGGTAACCGCTTGCACTACTGCCGGAGCCTGTTTGACATTGGTCAGCCACACGTATTCGGGGATACGGCCGGCCAGGTCCTCCATCAGGGTCACCCAGTACTCACGGTTTCTATCGAGAAGCTGAATCGAGGACATTCTGGACAGTATCTGGTCCTTCTTCCTGCTAATCTCCTCGATCTTGGCAATCTCGGGGGCGTACTTTTCCGTTTCGGCTTTCGATATGGCCAACTGCTTTTCCAGCTTGGCATATTTACTGGCCTGAAATACGAAGCTATACGCTGCCATGACAGCGATAAACGCCAGGCACGCGCTCAACGTCACCACGATGTTTTTATCGAGCTTGAAGCTGAAGCGCTTCCTCTGCAAGTCCTTTGGCAGTAAATTAATTTCTATCATTAGATCCTCCGGGCCGCCAAACCTATGGGCACAGCCAAAAGGGGTGCCACCTTCTCAGGTTGGTATTCCATGAACATCTCCGGGTCATATTCTATATTCCGCAGAGGATTGAATATCTCTACCGGAATTCCGAGCTTGTTCTGTATCAATTCGGGAAAGTAAGGCACCAGGGCGCCGCCGCCGGACAGGACTATCCAATCGAGTTGTCTGACACCGGAAGAGCTCTTGAAATACGAAATAGCCACCTCCAAACCGGCCAGCAGCTCCTCGGACGACGTAAAAACAGTCGCCTTGAACATGTCCTGGTCGATAGAGCCGTCCATCTCGCCTTTGAGGGCCTTGCTGGCCATCTCCTGGTTGAGGCGGAACTCCTTCCCGATCGCGTCATAGATCAGCCGGATGCCGTTGGATGCATCCCTGGTGGAATGGTACAAGCCATCCTTAATAAACGTTATATTGGTGGTATCGAATCCGACGTCGATCAGGGCCGTGACCCTGTTGGGGTCGACCTCGTAGTTTATCTCGTAGGCGTTAAGTATCGCGAATGCATCGGTGTCGACCAAAACGGGGCGCAGGCCGGCATCGAGGATGAGATCGAGGTAGTTTTTCAAGAACTCATTCCGGGCGGCCACCAACAGGACTTCCATCTTGTTGGTTTCCTCATCGATCTGAATAATATGGTAGTCGAGGGTCACGTCCTCGACATCGAACGGGCTTCTTTGCTCGGCCTCGAACAAGATGGCCTGCTCCGCCTCGCTGCCCGACTTGCGATCCATGACTATCTTGTCGGTTATGACGCCATGCCCCGATATTGAAATCACCACGTCCTTTATCTTCGGATCCGTTTGATCAACCAGATTCTGGATATCGAAGATCACGGCGTCGCGGTCTTTGATTTCTTCAGCGGCGATGGCGTCCAGAGGAAGCTCTTTTAGCGCCAGCGATTTCAGGGCGTAGCCGCCCGGCTTTCTCTGGAGCTTGACGAGCTTAATGGAGCTGGCACCGATATCCAGCCCTACTGCCAATTTTGATTTTCTTCCGAAGCCCATAGTTTTTTCACCTGTGAAGACAGTGGATGCCCTTGATTAATTTCGATTTTATTCTATTTCCTTCAAATTTACCTGTCAAGGCAAATTGACTTTACATGCTTATTATCGTCTTGTTGATTCAAAAGTTAACCCCGTATGAAAAAATTATTGAGGGCTTCCGGCCGAGGGTTAGACTACTGAAGCTTCGTCTTCCCGGTCGCGGCAAGCACTGAGATGGTATAGGGGGTATCACCACTGCTGGTATTGACGCCGACCGTGCCGGTCTCGGAAGCGGCCCCGGTGGGAAGCATCACGAGCGTACTGGCTGTAAATGTCGTGCCCGTGAACACCACATTGGCATCGAGCTCCACCGGCCCCACTATGATCGAGTCGCCATTATTGTATCTGAATAGAGTCTGGTTGACTATATCCTTAAATATCAGATATGTCCGAGCATTTGTGTCGAAATAAACACCATACTGTGTGTTTTCGGCAATTGCCCTGCTTCGAGCGATGCGGACCGAGTTGAGAAGGTTCCTGGCCTCGGCGTGACATTTGAGCCTGGGCAGGGTCCTGGAAAACAACGGCACCGCCAGAGTCGCCAGCACTCCCACCAGGACGGCTACAATCGCCATCTCGATCATGGTAAAGCCGGCGGTCTTCTTGGAATTTTTTGGTATCATCGGAGAATTACCTCCTCCTGACTTAAACGATTGGTTTCTCCGATTGTAGTTATCGGCACCGAAACCGGTATTGTTTAATGAGTCTCAGCCAAGATGCTGCCCTGCGATATCCCGTTGGTGGCCACCACGGTCGAGAAACTCCGTGAAACACGGGTTTCGGGGCTTAGGCCCTGATCGTCCCGAAGATTGGTCGAAATCGTGACCACCAGCGTCTGACCCCCTACTCGAGTCACTCTGAGTGAGCCGACCCCATCGGCCATCACTGTGTCTTTGCCTTCGCGACGTCGTATCAGGTCGTTGTCCTGGTCGACGAAATACTCATACTTCGCGTTGCCGTGAAATACGACAATACGGTCGCTTTCGGCTCCATTTTCAATTATCAGGGGCTCAGCAACCTCATGACCTGTCCCCCGGCGGGCAAAGCTGATATGGTACCCGATCTCGCCGAGAGCGGCCTGGATGAAGCCGTTTTGCGCGGTGACCTCCTGTATCTGCGGAAGAGGCTCATGCTGGCCGGAGCGAAAATTCAAATACGCGGTTGCGGCCACCGATATCAATATCACGACAATCATTAGATCGACCAGAAATACGCCGCTGTTTTTGCCTCTCAAAGCCACCTCCAGAGAGCATGTGAGTCCTTCTCAATAAATGATATACCGCAAACCCTGTGCCCAATTTTAGCACAGGTGCTTAGGCATTTAGCAACATATGCTTATTCGCACTGGCCGGGAATGACATTAAAGGGAACCGGCTTCTATTATGGGATTTGCCCCAAAGGTGTGGGTTGCAGGCAACACTTTGTTGCTATCTTAAGATGGTGATTTTCCTGAAAGCAGTTTTCTTTTCCCCCGACAGGCTCGCGCAATAGACACCCGAGGCCAGCCTCTGGCCTCCATCGCCAAGACCATCCCATTTAATCGAATAATGCGCCGGGCCGTATCGGCCCTCAAGGAGCCTTCTAATAAGTCGGCCATTGATGTCATAAATAGAAAGTCGAATCGACTGCGAACCCCCCTCGATAGCAAATTCAATAACCGCGGAATTATTGAATGGATTCGGATAGATATTCTCGATGGACAGCTCTTTCGGCAAAGGCAACCGGCCGGAATCGTCGATACCGGTAACAACCCGAGCGCTGTCCATTATCCAGTTGTCGGGATCAAACAGCAGCGCTGTCGGCGGTGATTGCAGGGATATCTGATAACGCTGTAGGGGCAGATAATTATCGAGCCTGATTTCCAGGGTATCGCCGGCTATTATTCCGATCGGGACTGGCATGGTGAATATCGGGGATTGCACTTGAACCTGCGCGATATCGAGAAAGACCGTAAACGAATCCCCCTCCGCTGACCAGCTCCATGAATAATTATAAACCGGGAAGCCCTGGCCATAAATCCATTGATCGAAAAATGGATCGAGCTCGCATCCACAAGCTCCCTCCATGACATCGCGGAACTCGTCGGTGGTGGCATTACCATATGCGTAGGTTTGAGCGTAGGCGTGAAGCCCGGCATAAAAATTCTGGTCCCCCGTTATGCCGCGAAGCATATGCAGGACCCAGGCCCCCTTGACATAGACATTCACGCCGAACAGATCGGGAGGATCAAAGATGGGATGACGACCGGCGCTCTGCTCGTATGCATAATAAGTGTTCTGGTAATCGAGCATGGTCTGAGCGAACGCCTCCTCACCATGCGCGGCCTCGTTGTACAGGGCCGAGGAATACGTTGCAAAACCCTCGTTCAGCCAGATATGACGCCAGTCGGCCATCGTTACCAGGTCGCCCCACCACATGTGGGCCAATTCATGAGCGTAACCGAGTTCCAACGCCCTGTCCCCGGTTATCCAATTGCGATTGATGGTGGTCATGGTTTGATGTTCCATGGCCCCGGCGAAAAACGGCGCAACGCTTCCCTGGCCATACTTTTCGAACGGATATGGATAAAACAAATCGGAAAAAAGGCTCATCATGTCGGGCACGGTGGCGAAATCATACGCCGCATCCAGGGAATCCTCGCGCCAGACCATGTAGAATATCGGAATGGAATCGCCGTCGTCCTCGACATAGTAATCAGTCCAGGTGGCATAGTCGCCCATGATGAGGTTGATCAGGTAGGTAGCTATCGGCAGGTTGGTCACCCAATGATAAGTTTTGACATGCGATACCTGATCGTGTATGACGTCGGCAAGATAACCATTGGAGCCAACCTCGTAAGTTTCCGGCACGGTGGCGAATATCTCCGCGGTAGCCTTGTCCCACGGCTCATCGTAGCAGGGGAACCACCAGCGAGCGTCCTGCGGCTCGGCCATGGTATAGCTGTTGCGGGCATAATGGTAATAGCCTCGGCCGTCCGAGGTGTCGTGATAGAAAATTCGGACCAGGAGCGTCTCGGGAAAATGATGAACCGCTCCCAGATTGATCGCTATGGACGTATCATCGAAGCTATAATTGGCGCGAACCGCCCCGGCGAACACGGAATCCGCGATAAGACCCGCCATGTGAAGCCTGATATGTGAAATCGTGTCATCGACCACCTGGAACCGCATCGCGACATTGCCCAGGTAAAAATCGGATGTCATTGGGAAATTTAGAAATATCCGATATGAGAGCGCATCGAACGAATGGACCGAGTCGAATAAGGCCTTTGAGAATCTGCCGAGCGGTTTTTCTTCGAGGAAGGCCAACGGCTTGATTTCGCTCGACCCCTCGTTATGGGGAATATAGGCCGAAACACGGTCGCCGGCGAGCCCATCGGCCGCAAGATAAGAACATATCGGGAAAGTCACCAGGATCAGAAACAACAATAGAGGTTGCGTCGAACGCCCCATTTTCCATTTCTTCTTTCCCTGTTGAACAATGACATCATATCAACAGTTCGATGACAATATACCCAAACTCCTCATCTCAACAACGTCATTTTCTCCTGCCTGGCGCCTTGCTCCGTAACAAGCCGATAGAAATATACCCCCGAGGCCACGGGAGATCCGGCCCGGTCGATACCTTTCCAGACTGCATTATAACTGCCCGCGTTCAACTTCTCGTTGATCAGGCTGACTACGCTGCGGCCGAGGATATCGAAAATTTCAAGCCGCACATGCGACGGCTGCGGCAGGCTGAAACTGATGTTAGTCTCCGGATTGAAGGGGTTGGGCCAGTTTTGCCCCAAAGACAATCGACCTGGCTGAATAATATCCTGGTCCACGCCCACGAGCGTTTCCATGGCCCAGCCGATGTCATCGAAGACCAGGCCGACCCAGGTAGATTCAGCGTCCGTCTTGAAACGAAGGCGGAATCTGTACTGGTGGGCGTTTGGATGCAAGATGGGAGTTATGTTGTACTCTCTATAATGATATCCCGAGATCTGTTCCCCGGTTATGAATCCGGCCCTATACCAATTCTGTCCATTATTGTTGGAGATTTCAATCAGGCAGGAATCGTTCGACCTGACGGCACCCCTGGTATGGAAAAATACCTTTCCGGCTCCGAATGGGGAAAGGTCGAAAATCGTATTCGCGGTTATGGAGGAGTTGGCATTGTTAGGGTAATTGGGGCTCGAATACCAGATTGAATGGTTTGAGTAGTAGCCGTCATCGCGGAGAATCCAGCCTCCATCGTTTGTCCAGCCTCCCATGCCGTTGCGCTCAAAATACTCGAAAACCTCCGTCATGACCATTACATAGCCGAATGAGCCGGTTTGGGGAAGGCGGCCGGTATTCGGCTGGTGAGCGGTATCCCGCGCCGTAAAATAATAATGGATTGTGTCTCCGATGGCAAGCTGACGGTCGAGGTCGATCGAGGCCAAGATAAATTCACCGTCGTTTGGCCCGGGGGAAAGCGACGCCGCCGCTTCCGATTCGTTGTTAACATAGTAATGAAGCCTCACCTGCGATGGATCGATGCCATTTATGTCAAAAGCATTCATGACAAACGGCCCATAAGGCCCGAATAGGTTGACTGTATTCCGGGGACCTTCAATGAGAGCCAGAGTCGGGGGAATTAGATCGGGGCCGACATAAAACGAATAATGCGTGTCCGGCGCTCCCGGGGGCCAGGTGCCTCTGAATCCTCCGTTGTCGACTGCCAGAACGTAGTAACCCACATGGGTGTCATTCGGCTGCGGCGGGATGGCGGCCTGCCACTCACTGCCATTCTGAGCCATATTGATCGGCTGGAAACCGCCGCCGTTGTCATAAAACAGGATTATGGAATCAGGATTAATGCTGAATATCGTGGAGATCGAGGCGCTCACCGTGAAAGAGCGTGTCGTATCCTCGGAATCAAACAACGTGTCGGCGGAGATCGAAATCGTTGTTCCCGGGCCTATTCCGTGCCTGTCGCCGAAATTATGGAATATGGTCCAGGCGTTCGGCGTGCCGTTTTCGAGATTGCCATCGTCGTCATCGAGAGCGACGAAGGCCCAGAAATACGGCTCGAACTCCTGGGTCAATGCGTAGCGGGCGTAATGCCACAGGGAATCGACATATCCCATGCCGTAAGGCGAAAGGTCGGACCTCGCATGCCACAGGGCGCCTCCGATTATCAAGCCGTCATTGTGCGGTTCTCCATTCCAGTGAATAGGATAGCGGCGGTCGTTGTCCAGAGTCCTCAGGTAGCCGTTGGGATCGTTGGAGTAGAAACCCCTGCCGACTATCGGCTGATTGGTAACGGTGCAGGCCAGGTAATCGGAAAATCCTTCGTGCATGGCGCCGTCGGGCCCAATTGGCCTGGTCTGAAGATCGGTGACGCCGTGCCCATACTCGTGATAAACGACATCGGCAATCTGGGCCGTATTGTTGCATTGGCCACCGGCGCTGTAGAAATTGATACTCAGGTCCCAGCCGCTCCAGAATGCGTTGCAGGTGCCACTGACATAAACATTGCAGGTCATCGGGAAATCCATAACCGTCAGGTTGGGATCGAGCATTTTTATCCATTGATGGACATAGACGGCGCTATACCAGGCATCCCGCTCGGCCGGCAGAGAATTATCCTGGTTCCAATAGACATTGTAGGTCGCCGGAGGATCGACAATATCGGCGATATGCGATTCCGGGCCGGCCTCATTCCAGACTTCCATAAAGGGGCCGCGGAAATAGGCGTCGACAGAAACAGGATTGGAGCCGGCCAAATCTATGGTGTAACCGCCATTCATATCGGTGGTGACCGGGCTGCCATTGAAAAATATATCTTGATGGAAGAAATTGCGGTCCTGCCAGGGATCGAACGGATAAAGTGGCTGGATCGATCCCGAAATGGTGCCGGAGACTACATCGTAGTAGATCTTGTTTGTCCGCTGAAGCAGTTCACCATTTTCGGCGTCAACGAGAGTTTCCCATACGGCATACGGTTCGCTCACCTTTACAATCACTCGATAAGCCGGACGATAAACGGTCCCGCTTTCGAGATAAAGCGGTATTATCACCCGGTCCTGATAATCCTTGCTTGCCGCATGCCCTGAAAGGCCGTTTCCGGCGATTTCCACAGCCTCATCAGGCGATAAGGTGAATTCGGAAATGCTCATGGCTGACATATCGAGATCGCCCCAAAGCAGATTCGCCCGGCCCTGGGGGCTGATTGCGATTCCGACTCCCGCATCGAGTATCTCCACACCGCCAAGCTCCTTGATAAACCTCACAAACCAGACACGGTCCATAGCGAATTTGCTGGAAACGAGCTTAAGTTCAAAATTGGCAGGAACCAGTTGATTTGAGGCCAGAAATTTCCGCGCCGCCTTTTCGGCGTTGGATTCGTCTATGAGCGAGAAACCGGTGGTCCCTCTACCGGGAGCGACCACAACCATTTGTGACGGTATTTGGTTGTTAACGGCAACGTATGGAGCTTCGAATCGCCTCTCCTGCCCGGCGACCCTGGAATCCCCACTCCAATTCACGTAATCGGGTGTCCTGAAATCGAAACCAGGTTTCTCGATTGTCCCATCAGTGCTTTCATGTCCGGTAATTGCCATAGCCGATGAGGCCATAAGCGCGAAAAAGAAGAATACCCTTGTTCTCAAAATGAGTCTACTCCTTCCCTATCTAATCAATAACATCTTATTATCAGCCTTAAGAGGGCCATTGTCCAGCACGTAAAGGTAAATGCCCGATGCCAGCTTGTTGTCAAATGAATCTTTGCCGGCCCAATAAACCGTACCCTCGGGATTATTGTTTCCGGCTATCCTTGCAATCTGCCTGCCCTGGATATCATAAATGCGCAGGGTCACCGGATACTCGACGCTGGCGCCGGCATAATGAATGAATGTGCCATCATTGAACGGATTCGGATAATTCGAGATGAGAATCGTATTCGGCAATGGCGGGGGTTCGGGCGGGAAATCATCTATCAACTCAGCGGTTTCACGGTAGAATCCGGTGAAAATGACGCCGGCGATTCTGTTTTCCTCGTAGTAAACCTCGCTTGCGGAGGGCGGGTCGGATGACCAGTTCTCGAGCATCGATCCGGCCTGATCAATGCCCCATTTCTCGAGGGGCAAAGTATATGAATATACACCATGGCCGTCTTCATCCAGCAAATATCGGCTGTTGAGATGGTATGAGGTCTGAGGGTTGTCATATAACTGCCGGGATCGCGAATTGCAGTATTGGACGACGGGTGCGCCCTGCGGATTCGATAAGGGCTCCGGGACGTTTCCACACCTTACCCACAAGGGGAACGCGACCGATAAAATCGGCTGCCCCAGCATGGCAAATATCGTCGTTTGATGGGCCGGCTCATCTCCCCTGGTTCCCCTGATAACCACAGCCGACGTCGTCGAACGGTTGCAGATTGTCACGCCCGAATTATAAATATATCCGGCCGGTCCTCCATGCTGTATGCCGTTATATGGGAGCGGATATGGGTCATCATAGATATTCGCCAGATCGCGGGCCAGGCTTTCAAGAACAAATCCGGCATCGATGGCATAGCTTGCGGCACGATTCGCAGTCAGGGAGCAGGCCCGATCATACCTATCCTGTCCAGTGTGATTTACATTGCCGCTCAATGAAAAATTGGCTCTAATGATATACATCCCCGACTGTGCCCCGGTATCCTGGGCCGCATACCTGACATAGCCATAGTTGGCGCATTCATATAGCGCCGACGCTCCGGTAGAATCGAGGCAACCGAAATTCCAGCAATCACGCCGCCCGGTGATATTGGTAGAATCCAAAAGCGCCTCGAAATCTCCGAGCGTTCGGCACGTCTCGAGCGCGATCCTCATCAGTGTGCCGTCATCGGTGCCATAGCTAAGTGAATCGCCCAGGTTATACGAATCGGAATTCATGACGGCGAATCCGCGCTCATTCGCGCCCATGTATATCCTGGTGGTGTCGTTTCGGTAGCAATCTCCTACTAAAGCGAGGGTGGTGATGCCATCTCGCGAATATGGACTGCAATGGATGAAGCGCTGGTCGGGATTGCCAACGTCGCGATTCTTCCAGATCATCGGCCGGCCGTCGGCCGTGACACCGCCCCCAAACACGCCGACAGTGCATTCCCCCAACCCCCCAATATTGATCCAATCTTCCGCATAGATAACCACATTCGTCAGAAGGAAAGTTGCAGTGATAAAGCAAGCCTGTATTCGCATATTGGCGGCTACTCTTGGGTCATGGCCCGGATCTACTCTATGGCGGGAGTTGGGCCGACCTCTCATTTCATCAAGATTGTCTTAATTGTTGCCGAACGGCTGGCCGAGACGGCATTCACCAGGTAAACCCCGGAGGCCAGGGAATTGCCGTCTGCATCACGGCCATTCCACCTAAGCCTGACCTCATTTGACGCGGCGACTCCCACCTTGTATACCAGTTGGCCCAGCATGTTATAAATTCCGACATCAACCCATTCTCCTTCCCCGAATCCCGATAAGGCCATCGACGCCTCGGAATTAAAAGGATTGGGATAGCATGATATCGATGCTATTTCGGGCTGATCTGCGATTGCTTGATTGGGGAAATCAAGAGGAATCCCCAGGTAGCTGTCATAAATACTATCCGCCAGAGCGCTCTGGACAGAGGCAAATGTGGCCGAACCCGGCAACATCAGACGCCAGTCGGTCAGGTAACCCTCGACAGCATCGATGATGCCGGATTCGAGGGCAAGCGTATATGTAAGAAGGCCGACGCCGTCCTTGCCTATCAGGTACCGGCTATCGATGTAGTTGGCATCACCCCTGAGCGGATACAATCTTCCGATTCGTCTGGTAACCTGAACGAACATCGGCACCTGAACGCCGGCGTTCAGGACGGCCGGTACGGTATGCGATCTCACCCACATCGGAAATGCCACCGACAAGACGGGCGGCCCAATCATGCCCCAGACTGTGGACAGGCAGGGATTTTCGCCCGGCGCCACCCCTTGTATTACAATTAGGGAGCGGGAAATCGTGCGGCTGATGGTGACGTCGCGCGCCAGGATAAAACCGGCGGGTCTCCCGTTCTGGATACCGTCATACGGCAATGGGTAAGGGTCATCGATCGGGTTGGCGAGGTCGCGCGCCAGCGTTTGAAGCACGTATTCAACGTCGATGCGGTCTGTCCGCAGGCGATTCCTGACCAACTGGGTGGCGCGTTTATAACGCGGAAAACCATCGCGATTGTTATCCCCGGAGAGGCTGAATGTGGCGCGGATAACCACACCTTCCCCCTCGTTCAGCGAATCGTTGGCATCGTACTTTGCATACCCGAAATTCGCGGCCTCGTACATGGCGGCGTTGCCAAAAGCATCGATGGCGCCGAAATTCCAGCAGTCGACGCGGCCGGCCACCGAGGTCACATCGAGTATCGCCTCGAAGTCAAATATGGTCCGGCAGGTTTCAAGAGCGAGCCTCATGATACGGCCATCGTCTATGCCATCCTGTCTTTGATCGCCGAGATTATAGGAATTGGCATTCATTATGGCGAAACCGGCCTCGTTAATCCCCATATAAACCCTGGTGGTATCGATAGAATAGCAATTAGCAAGATATGCAAAGGTGGTATCGAAACCTATTATTACGGGATCGTAATGGCAAAATTTCTGGATAGCGTTGGTGACGTCACGGTTTTTCCAAAGAATCGGTCTGCCATCGACTGTGGCCTGCCCGGTGAAAATACCGATGGTGCATTCACCCACAGACGGCGGGGTAATCGACATGGGATTGTCGATCAGTAAGACCGGAAGTGTTAAATAGAGGACAAAGCTCAAAAAGCGACGCATATTCGGCCATCATTTCCAACAGTAAAAATACCTCTTACCCGGTATAAGTCAAGAAATTATTGGCGCTTATGACGACAGGGCCGGGCCGGAGCCGGGCGGATGCAATTCTCAGGTGAATTTCACGCTGCTGTCTATACGAACTTAACAGATTACCGGGCGCCCAAGTTCCTATGGATATTCACATTGCCATGATAAAGAGGCGCTAAATAATGCCGACAAAATATAACGAGTAAGTGAAACCCTGGACGGAGGTTAAAATTAATGAAATGCCATGAATGTGGAACCGAGAATAATTTCGAGTGGGCTACGTTCTGCCGCAACTGCAACCAACCGTTGCAGAGTGAAGATAGTGGCAGCGCCGCCCAGGGTTCGATGAACCAGGATCCGGTTCTCGAATCGAGTCCTTCAACCAATGAGCAAGTCGCGCGCCTCAATGAAAGCGACAAGATCGATATCCGTATTGCCGACCCGATGGATTTCGCGGTCGGCGCCGGGAAAGCCGATACTGAATCACCCTCGATGGAAATTTCTGAACGGATTTCCCCTGAGCCTATCGAGAGTGAGCTGACTCTCTACAGGGACGATTCCGTGCGGCTCAGCGTTTCGGAAAATGCCGAGAGTCAAAAAGTTACCATCGAATCGATTAAAAGCGGCTTCAAGGTGGCTGCCGATGGGGAGGACAAAGTCGAGATCACGGAAAATTACGACGATTATGAGAGCGACCGCATGACGGAGACAGCCAACCGGTTAAATACGCCCGATCAATCCCCAGGGCCCGAGACGCATGTTGAGCCCCCTCAGCCTTCGTTCCTAAAACAGGATTCATATGAGGCGGAAATCTCGGCGCCATCGCCGGAATCCGATATCGAAATAGAGAGGCCGACGCCCCCAACCAACCTCAGTGACGTCATGCATTCCAAAGGAGTCATTTATCTGGCCGGCAAATCGCTGAAATTAACCGGCGGCCTGAAGGTCGAGCCTGGCGACGAGATAATGATCAACGACAAGGCCTTTCAGGTCAAATTGGAAAAGAAGAATAATCGCGGCTTGATATTGTGGATCGCCGGCGGCGCCCTGGCCCTATTTGTCATGCTTCTGATTATGACCGGCTTCCTGTCGAATGATATCGGCCAATTAGCAGGCTTGGTAACCGACGGCGTCACCGGCAGACCACTGGCCGGCATTAATGTGCGGCTCAGCGAAATTAACAAATCCGTAAAGACCAACGAGGCCGGATTCTTTGCGTTCGATCAAATCCCCAGCGGCATTCACTCGATCGAATTCCAGGCCCCGGACGGCAACACTACCAAAGACAAGGTGACCGTCATCAGGAACCAGACCAGCACGGTCTCCCTGGCTACCAGCGTTGTCAGCAAGGCCGTAGCCGAACCGCAGGCCGCCGTGCCGAAACCCGCGCCATCGGTGGAGAAGGCGTCGCGAGCGACGCCCTCGGACAAGGGCTTCATGAAGCTGGCTATTGTTCCTAACAATTCCTCTGTTTATCTCGATGGCAAGCCGATCGGTGTCGGATCGAACACATATAAGATCCCGGCCGGATCGCATGACCTGACCATACGAAAAGACGGTTACGAAGACCATCATCAAGACATAAGAATTGAATCGGATAAGACTCATAACGTCAAAGTTACCCTGATCCAGAGCGAGGAGTCTTCAAGGCCGATCAAGAAAACGACTACCGAACTGGCATTGGAGAGGGAATCGGCCAGTGATTTTAAGGAGGCCGCGCGCCTTTACGACCAGGCCTTGAAAGCCAGCCCGCGGGATCTTAAGGCAATTCTGGGCAAGGCTCGATGCGCCCGAGAAGAAGGGCTTTTCGAGGAAGCCACGACGCGCTTCCAGCAAGCCGCCAAAATCGCCTCTGATAAAGGAGATACCAGGGCACAAATAGAGGCCCTCACCGGCGTCATCGAGATCAGGCCGAACACTTATAACGCGTATGCCTCGCGCGGCGATGTTCTCTACAGCCTGGGTCAATATCAGAAGGCCGCGGACGACTTTTCGAAAGTTATCGAACTCGACAAGAGAAACCTGGGCACATATTACAAGCTCGGCAATTCATATTATGTGCTCGGCCAGTATGATGACGCCCTTGGCGCCTTCAAGGCCGCCGAGGAGATCAATTTCGCCGACCCCAAAGCTCAGGTTTGCCTGGCCAAGACTTACCTGGCTCTCGGCGACCGGCGCAATACCAAGAGATCGTATGAGAGGTTTAAGGAACTGGCCAGTTATTCCGCGCGGCTGGAATTCAAGAAGGATCCCGAATGGCAAAAGGTCCTGTCCGCGCTGGGGGAAAAAGATTAAGATCAGTGCCAATTCCACTTCGTGGCCCGGGCCGTCGGCCCGGGTTTTTTTTGGCAGGATGACAAGCGGCAATAATTCCTTTATATTTATGGGGGCAGGCTTATATTAATCTCATGCAGGATTCTGAACCGATCATGAAAGCCGACCCTGCCGCCAGGGCCGTTCCGGGCGCCCAAAGATATTTATTGCTCCTGATCCTTTTCGGCTATCCGGCGCTATCATATATCCTTAATCAATATAATCCCATAGAGCCGGAGAAGATCATCTCAAAAATCAGCCAGGTCTATCTTCCGGCGCTCGTCATTCAGCTTTTCATGCTTCTCGTCGTTCTGACCGTGATCAGGCGCTCAGAGCATGATTATGGAAGTCTGGGGCTTGCGAAATCGGACCTGACCTGGTCGAATGTCCTTTCGGGTGTCATCTTCTTCTTCGGCGCCTGGGCCATGATCATACTCATCAGGGGAGCGGTGGAACGCTCGGGATACTTGCCGGAAAAGGAGTTCATCTTCCTGCTGCCCGTTACTGCTACCGAAAGGATTGTATGGTTTTTTCTGTCTTTGGGCGCCGCTCTTTCTGAGGAGATTACATTCCGGGGATTTGCGGTCTCCAGGATGAAAATGCTTACGGGGGGATACTTCATCGCGGCCACGGTCTCGTCGGCGGCGTTCAGCATGGGCCACCTTTACCAGGGGGTTGCCGGCGTTTTTTTGACATTCGTTTATGGAATGCTATTCGCCGGATTGTTTGTCGCCCGCCGAAGCGTTTTCCCCTGCATTATAGCTCATTTTCTTCAAGATGCGATGATTCTCATCGTGTTTCGCGGCCCTGCGGCAAATTAATAGGGGGCCCAAGAGGCCCCCGGACAGCGAATCTTCACGCCCTTTTATTTAACTTTTATGGTTCCGCCCTTGAAAAGGCAATCCACCTCCAGAGCAGATGGTGTCCAGAAATGATACCCGTAGTCAATCCTGGGATTTGGCAGGAACGCATTGGGGCCACTTTCAAGGGTTAGTGTACCGGCTTTCATATCGGCGGGCGCCGTAAACCAGAGCGTGGCCACCAGGCCATCGCCGGGAAGCAGCGGGGCCACTTCCTGATTAGGGTCGACCATATAGATAAACGCGAAATAGACCGTTCTCCCAACCGGCTCGATCTTGTAATCGCTCAGTCCGAAATGAGCGCAGCGCGAGCCCTGGAATGTGACGGAATCACATACGACTTTGACGTCCTCGGATCGATAATAAATCGGGACCTGCATGCCGGCCAGAGTGTCGATATTGTCGACAAAGACCTTAACCGGGAATGAACTGCCTTTGGCAATCTCGACGCTTTCGGTATAACAGGTGTTGGCTTTCTTCGCGACCTCTTTTTCCTCGGCCGCAATTATCCCCCATGTCCCAAGCGCAAGCACAAAGAATAACAATTTTCTCAAACTGCCTCCTATTTTTAAATTAACAATCGCCTCGAATTGGCGCCGGGCCCGTACCTTTGAGATAGGCCACCAGATAGGTCACGTCGAGTCCGTTTACGGAACAACTGCCGTTGACATCTCCTCTCAGCAGGGGGTCGGGTGGCGGCACCTGCCCCTTAAAGTACGCTACCAGGTATATGACATCCAGGCCATTGACGCTGCCATCGCCGTTGGCATCGCCCGGTGAAAAATCCTGGAAATATAACAAAATCAACGAATAGTAATCCGAGATATAGGAAATCTCATTATAAGTAAAAGCGCCGACAGCAATTCCGGGCGTATCAAATGCGGCGCTGCGGGTCGGGCTGGTCTTGTTGATGACATTTATTACCGTATAACCGCCATTGCGATGGCTGACGTGCAGGAAGTTCGACGAGAAATAAATATCGGATATGACATCGGTAAGGGTGTAATTAGACACGAAAAACGGGTTTGCCGGATCCCCGACATTTATTATTACGGCATCATCAACAGCGTCAGCCAGGTAGGCGTAATTCCCGTCCGCCACAACAGCCGCCACATTTCCCGACGAAACATAAGTTCCGAGAAGAGCCGGATTGGCCGGATCGACCAGGTCATAGATATGGCACCCGGCCTCGGATGAGGCTATGTATAACCTGGTTCCATTTACAAATACGTTCACTGGATATCCTGCTGGCGTAAAACTCCCGACAAACCCTATATTATGGGGATTGCCGATATTAAAGATCTGCACAGAATTATAGTCCGCAACATAACAGTATGTTCCCAGGATGGCCAGCGACTTGGCAAATCCGGGGGTGTCGTAGGTGTCTGCGATGGTAGGCGCCGCGGGATTGGTCACGTCTGCCGAAACCAAACCGCCCTGCCGATCGGCCACGAATGCATAATTGCCGGCGCACTTGACATCTTCGGCATTTCCGGGCGTATCGATCGAACCAAGCCAGACCGGCACCTCCGGATCCTGGATATTGACCACCTGCAGTCCTGTTTCCCACGTGGCGACATAGGCATAATTGCCAACGACGTCGCATTTTTTGACATAGGAGGTCTTAAAGTCGCCGGCGGCTACGGGCAGGGATGGATCATTGATATTGTAGATTTCCATCCCAGCCTGCCCATCGGCCACGAATGCATAGTTAGGTGTCACCCACAATGATCGCGCGGTTCCGGGAGTGATATGGCTCCCGAGCAAAAAGGGGCTGCCCGGGTTGGTGATGCTTACGATTTCCAGCCCATTTGCGAAATCGGCCAGGTAGGCGAAGTCGGGGGTGACTCTGACCCTGTTGACATAGGAGCCCGCCGGATTCGTATAACGTCCGACAAAACTTGGATTGACCGGATTGTTGATGTTGACAATCGTCAGGCCGTTAAAGGAATCCGACAGGTAAGCATAATTTGCCTGAATTGTTACCGCTACAATGTAGCCGCCTGAACCATAAGCCCCCACCCTGACCGGCGACGCGGGATTGAAGACATTAATAATCTGAAGGCTGTCGCCGTCAGCAACATAAGCGTAGCTTCCGACTACTTTTACGCCCCAGGCAGCCCCGGGCGTATTGTACGCCGTTAATATTGTGGGCGCTGTCGGATTTGAGATGTTGACAATATAGAGCCCGGCGTTCAAGTTTGCCACAAAGGCATAGCTTCCCAGAACGGAGATATCGACCGCGGGGGCGCCTGGTGGGAACGGCTCAATCCCAATCACGGTGGGCAGGTGCGGATTAGCCACGTCGACGATCAAGACGCCTGCTTCTTCGTTGGCGATATACAGGTAATTTCCCACCATTTCGATATTGAGCGAATTATTTTCAAAACCGAGAGTGGAAATGAGAGCTGGTTCGGTCAAATTGGTAATATCGAAGATTCCCAGGCCGGAAAAGAAGGTGACATAAGCATATTGCCCCGAAACCCTGACATCCTTGGCCTCAGTCCAGACCGTCGATGACAGAAAATCGATATTCTGCGCGCTTGCCGAGGCCGCCATTAACAATATCCCCAATGCGACTGCTGTCCTTTTCATTGCTCTACCCTCATTTTATTGGTTTTCCTCCCCTGCCGGGAGATATCCTATTTTCAGCCTATCAGGTATTATGATGTTAAGCATGAATGAATATCCGGGACAATTACTCGTCGGCGGCCGACACCCCGTCAATTCCGTTTGGCATAGCCCGAATAAGGTAAAATGCGGCTCGATGCGGGATAATCTCACATCACCCCTTGATTAAAGCGAGTATTTGGCGAAGTCTTTTCTACAGAACCGCTCAAAGCAGGCTCAGAGAATATTTAAGGTTTCAAGAACGAAGAAGTTTATGGTCCGCCCAAAACCCCTTGTATCAGACCAATAAAGACACAGCTAAGATAGGCCATTCGAAATTTGTTGGCAAGAAAATTTTTAATAAAGTCGCGACCCGCCGGCAACGTGACATGCCGGCTCAGCAATCGGGGCAACTCCGGGGAGCTGATCCGACCCCCTTGAGATATGCCACCATGAAAGTGACATCAATACCATTGAACTGGCAATCACCGTTGGCATCGGCCGCGGCATAGACCGGGCCATGAGGAGGGCATTCACAGCTATTCGGAGGGGCTGCGCCCAATCCTTTGAGATATGCCACCGAGTAAGTCACGTCCAATCCATCGAAGGCTCCGTTGCCGTTAGCGTCACCGCCAATCACATCGCATCCCGGAGAGAAATATAAGCAACTGGAGCTCTGGAGGGGCAGAAATTGCACGGTTCCGTAAATATTGCCCCATAATGACGGTATGGGGCATAAGCCGATTGGGCATACGGTCTGACCGATATACCAGGGATCACTCGTAAGGCGAAATAAATAATAGCCTATTTGGATCGTATCGCCGGCCGTATTTATGGGGTACATGGTGTAAAGAGTTGGACAAAAAAATGGCGGAGGCTCATAAAAGCTGCAGCAGGAGTCGCATAAAGTACAGCCACGCCACAATATTTGGCTTATGATTTGAGAGTTTATCTGCATGGTATTCGACATAAAAGCTATCGTATCTTCCGACCATCCCGGGGGAGTAGATACCCAGACCGGGAATTGAATTGAGTCACCAATCATGACAGTCATTCTGCTTGCATCACGATTGCCATATATTAAATTGAATCCCTCTTGAGCGGAGCCAATGACCGGCGCCGACAAAGCTGCCACGAGCATAATAACGGTAAGCCTCATAGAGCCCTCCAAGCGAAAAGGATCGCAGCTTTAGAACATATTGGCAGAACAAAGATCAACGATGTAATAACTAGTGTTAGAAGACTAAAAATAGGGTGTCAAGGCTTTTTTGGATCGGAAATAAAAAACGGGCCTAAGTAAGCCCGTTTCAATAACTTACGCAATGGGCCCTTTACTTGAGCATGACCATCTTCATCGATTGTGAGTAATCACCGGCATCCATTCGATAGAAATAGGTGCCCGATGGTACGTTCTGACCGTTGTTGTTGGTGCCATCCCAAATGACTTTGTGGAACCCGGCCTGCATTTCGCCCGAGACCAGGTTCTTGACCTCCTGCCCCAGGATATTGAATACCGAAAGTGATACCATACGATCACTCGGCAGCGCGAATGATATCTCGGTGCTGGGATTGAACGGATTCGGGAAATTCCGGCTTAAGGACACCTCGGTCGGCAGAGGCTTATCCGGGACAGGCTCACCCGCCCCAAGTGTCAGCATTCCGCCGACAACGACCGGTTCGGAGCTTCCCAGACCATCGCTAAGGCCGAATAGCGGGCCGCCCGCTCTCCGGTCGATTCTGGGCAATATGGCGACCTGCGAAAATTGGGAGGCATCATCGATGGCCATGATCAGATTGAAAGCCAAAAGCCTCCTGCCGTTTGTGTTCATCCCGGGATTATCCTCTCCGCCCAGGTCCGCGAAACCCATGTGGAGAGCCTGAGCGCCGTTTTCGCTCACTCCCTGCCAGGAGTCATCCCAGCCCGCCACAGTCGCGGCGGCCTGCTGGCCGTGGAATCTGACATCTCCCGCGCCCTCGATCTCGAGGGGCAAATTGAAGTAAGTGACATCACCATGCGTAACGAAATAAACCGGCACAGCCACGCTCGACTGCCCTGCTACAACTGTTGCATTACCAATGATGATACTGTCGGGGCCGGCGTTCACGGTACCCCCCATCGCCGGCAACGACAACGATAGGACCATTGCCATCCCCAGCAGCAACCCGTATCTCATTTTTCCTCCTTAGGTAAAAGTTAATGGAGCCAGACCGTCGTCTCAAAAGCTTTTTACCAGGGTTTGGGGCAAATGGTTCCCTCAAAAAAATAAAGGCAGGCCGACGAGGCCTGCCCTTAAAATCTGGAATCTTTGCTTACCTCACCATGACCATTTTGTTGGTCTGGCTGAATTCGGGAGTATAGAGCCTGTAGAAATAGACTCCTGACGGGACCACTGTACCATTATCGTTCTTGCCATCCCAATGCGCGACATGCCTGCCCGCCTCAACTCTGGCATTGACCAATGTCCGCACCTGCTGGCCGAGGAGATTATAGACTGAAAGATAGACATCCTGCTCCTTCGGCAGCATGAATTCGATATTGGTTTCCGGATTGAAGGGGTTGGGGTAGTTCTGCATCAGGGCGAATTCCGCCGGGATTTGGGTTGCCGGCTCATCGGCCCCCACTACCCCGGTCGACATGAAACCACGCTGGACTCCGGGAGTGATTTCGATTTCCCCGAGCTCGTTGGTGAAGGCCACAGAGCCACTGCGGTCGTCCCAGGTAGTATCGAGAACGATCAATTGCGAACGCGTATTGGGCGCAATGATGAAGCGCAGGCTCCAGCCATGAACTCTTTGGCCGTTAGTGAAAAGCGGAGGATTGTGGGATTCAGGCGCAAGATTGCAGAAACCGAACTGCCTGACATAATTCTGGCTGGCAATGACCGTGTCATAGGCATCGTCCCATTGATTTAGAGGGAAATTGTAGGTCGTGCCGGTTCCGCAGGTAACGCCGCCAAGGGGCGCAATCCACTTCAGAGGCAAGTTGTAATAAAAGACGGAATCGTCGCATACGGCATAGATTTGAACGAATCGAAACTGATATGAGTTCGAAGAGTCGACGTGATCCTGAAGACATCCGATAATCAAGCTATCCTGGATGCCGGGATCATCTGGGTCCTGCTGCGCATAGGCAACGCCTGTCAAGAGCAGGCCTGCCATCAACAACATAATCATCTTTTTCATTACTAAGGGCCTCCTTAAAATTATTGCTTTATTTGATCCTAAATCCACCCAAACCACCATTATCAGTCGTCGCCCCCGACCTGCTTTGCAGAAATATTACATAATTTGCCGCGCCAAAGTCAAGATTTTTTTACACTTTCGCCAGATTTATTCGAATCCCTAAAACTTGCCGCCAAAAACCTCTACCGCGGCATCTTCCTCTATCACCTGCCGGGGCGACTGTAAACCGTATTTTTTTAGTTTTTCAAAAAGCGTGGTATAGTCGATTTTTAATATCTCGGCGGTCTTTCTCTTATTGCCATGAGTCTGATTCAGAATACGCCTGATAAGCGATTTCTCGGCCTCGGCCTGGGCCATGGCGCCCACCTCTTTCAAGCCGGCGCCCTCGCGGAGGCTGATTTCGCTGGCCCTGGGAAGCCTGATCGCCAGATGCTCGGGCGTTATCGTCCTGCCCTCACAGAGTATTATAGCTCTTTCGATCGTATTCTCCAGTTCGCGCACATTGCCCGGCCAATGGTATTTTTCCAGCAGAGTCAGGGCATCCCTGGATAGCTTGACTGGTCTTTTTTTCATTTCCGAGGAAAATCGTTGAATGAAGTAGTCGGCCAGGGCCGCTATATCCTCGCGCCTTTCGCGAAGGGGAGGTATGGTGATCGGAAAGACCGAAAGGCGATAATAGAGGTCCTCCCTGAACATCTTTCTGGAGATCGCCTCGCGAAGATCCATGTTGGTCGCCGCCACCACCCTGACATTGACATTGATAGTCTTGGTGCCACCCAGCCGCTCGAATTTCTTTTCCTGGAGGACGCGCAGTAGCTTGGCCTGAAGCGAAACGTCGAGGTCCCCGACTTCATCGAGAAAGATGGTCCCCTGCTCGGCGATTTCGAATTTCCCCATTTTGCGGGCGATGCTGCTGGTAAAAGCGCCTCGCTCGGAGCCGAACAGTTCATTTTCGAGCAATTCCCTGGGAATGGCGGCGCAATTTATGGCCACATATGGGCCATTCTTGCGGGGAGAAAGATTATGGATAGCCCTGGCGAAAAGCTCCTTGCCGGTGCCTGATTCGCCCTGTAAGAGCACGGTTGTATCGGATGGCGAGACTTTTTGCACAAGCTCCGAGGCCTGCACCATTTTCTCGGATTTTCCTATGATCTCGCTTAAGCCGATAGTCTGGGCGAGCTCCTCTCGGAGGAGCGTGTTTTCGGCAATCAGGCGCCTGTTTTCGAGAGCGCGCTTGATTAATATAGACAGCCTGTCGGTATCGAACGGCTTGGTGAGGAAATCAAATGCCCCCATCTTGATGGCCTGGACTGCGTTTTCGACAGTGGCGTAAGCGGTCATAATTATGACTGGAGCCTCGGGGTCGTTCTTCTTTATCTCGGACAAGACCTGCAGACCATCAACGCCGGGAAGCTTCAGGTCGGTCAGGACTATGTCATATCTCTTGTCCTTGGCGCGGTTAATACCTTCCTGGCCGTCGGAAGCCAGTTCGACCTCATACCCCTCGGTGGTCAATGTGGCAGCCAGCATCTGCTGCATGGCGCTTTTGTCCTCGATAACAAGTATGGACGGCAGAAATCCTCCCAATTATATGATTCCATGGTATTTATCGGCAGGAATTGCGAGGGCCTTAAGGGCGACATTCGCGGCAGGGTGAGAGGCCCTGTTCGAGAGCGGAATCGCGATCCTTATGCTTTTTTGCTTTGCGGGGATTAATGTGCTTTATAAGGGTACACAGGGGCCTGTGGAATCTGTAAGATCCGCCGGCGGAAACATAATACTTCTCGTCCACCGGCGTTGGCAACGACCAGATTCCGATTTTCCGCCGCCGGGCCTCACTTTGGGCCCTGATAAGCCTCTTGGAATAGCGCTTGTTTTCCTTGAATAAATAGACATGAGCCAGCCCCCGGCCGATAAGCAACTCGTTGAAAAAAACCGTGTCGACAAAGACGTAGCCGAGGATTCGATCGTACCGATCCAGGCGCATCCTGTCATTTTCAATTTTAACCGACTTTCCCGTCAGGACAGAATCAGCGAATTCCCTGGCGATATCCGCGTAGGGCTCTCCCCTTTCGGGCGTGTCGACTCCGATCAGCCGCAGACGCCTATTGTCGGAAAGGACAAACGTGTCGCCGTCAAGGACCCTGGCCACAATCCCATCCGTATCCGACGCAGGGGCCTTCCGGCTGACAAGCTGAGGCGCCCCGGCAAATGCGACATTCGTCGATATGAGAGCCAAGATGAGAATCGAGGCCGTTATGGACTTGATCTCACGCACTTTCAACTTATCCGTTGGCCATCCTGTAGACGGCCGCAATTCCACCCATGATATTGCGATAATTGCATTCAGCCCAGCCCTGACCTATCAAACGAATCACTTCATCTTGTCTGGGGAATGCCTTGAGCGAGCCGGGCAGATATCTGTAGGCATAGGTTTTTTTGGTGAAGAGTCCGGCGATACGCGGGGAAAAATTATAAAAATACAGCTTGAAAGCGGCTTCCAATAATCTGTTTTGGGGGTGCGCGATTTCAAGATAGCATGCTATTCCCCGAGATTTCAGAGCGCGCCTGACCTCCCTCGAAAAGCGTTCCAGGCTGGTGAGGTTTCGCAGGCTGAAGGCGCTCATGGCTCCGGCGAAAACAGAGTTCCTGAACGGCAGGTCTTCCACATCACAAATGACGAGAAAGTATCGACCGGAGTATCTCGGCCCCAGGATTCGCCGATAATGCGAAATCATCGGCATCGAGATATCGGCCATCACAATCTGGCCGTTGAAATCCGGCCTTGCAAATAACGCCCGCGCCAGTTCTCCCCCGCCGGAGCAGAGGTCGATGATCATGCCACTCGACGGCATCTCTTTCACCGTAACCTTGCGCCAGCGCCTGTCCTGACCGAATGACAATATGGTGTTGAGCAGGTCATAGCGGGCATGGATATCATCGAACATGCGCCGGACGAAGGCCTTTTTCATGTCGACTCCGGATGGGGAAAGATCGTCGGATCGGCCCACTGGCTAAAGCTCTCGGCTGACCATGAAATCGATGAGATCGATGATCACCTGTCTGTAGTGGGGATCGGCTGAGCTATCGATCGAATCCATAAACGTCTGCTGGGCGCGGCGAGCCAGGCTCTGGGAAATTCCTGCGGCATACGCTATACAGCCATACCGTTTGATGAATCCCAGCACTTTGTCGATATCACCCTGGCTCTTCTTTTCGCGCTCTTTGTTGAGAATACCGATAATGAATTCCCTTTCTTTTCCGGAGCACTTTCGAAGAAGGTCTATAATCACCAGGGTGCGCTTGCCCTCCCAGAGATCGCCACCGATCTCTTTGCCGTATTTATTTATGTCACCGGCGAGATTGAGCACATCGTCCTGTATCTGGAACGCCACCCCCAGATCCATCCCGAAATCGATGAACGCGTCTCGCATCGCCATGTCGATTCCGGCGATAAGCGAGCCTGTCCAGCAAGGGGTGATAACCGTGTACCAGGCGGTTTTGCGGCGGCACATCTCGAAATAGTCGCTTTCGGCAAGATCCCACTTCCGGGCAGCGACCCAGTTCAATTCGATATGTTGGCCCGCAGTCGTGTGCGAGTACATATTGAGGAATTCGTCGAATACCGCCATCGTCATTTCCGGCCCGATGATACCGCGATTTTGCAGAAGCAATTCCCACATCTTGCCGGCCAGGGCATCGCCGGCGTTCAGAGCCAGTGGAACGCCGTGCTTTATATGCAACGCCGGCAGCCCGCGCCGCAGATCCGACTGGTCTTCGATATCGTCGTGAATCACAATCCAATTCTGGAAGATTTCCAGAGCCGCCGCCGTGGTCAGCGCCCGCTCGTCGACACCGCCGAACGCCCGATTGAATATCAGAAGCAATCCCGGACGCAGGCCTTTCCCCAGGCGAGATGGGTAATCCCGCATCATCTGGTATAGCAGATCTATTTCGGGTATCTCATGCGCGGAGGGAAGGAATTCGAAAATGCGCCGGTCAACCTCTGATTTCAGCGACTTTAGAAGATCGAAAATTGCGCCGTTTTCCATCAGGGCTTTAGATACCCTAACGGCCTGCCTGTGTCAACCTAATACTGGTGGTCGAGCGCTTGGCCGGATTGGAGGCTTTCGACATCACTGCCGTGATCGTCTCCCTTATTTCCTCCAACTGGAATGGCTTGGGCAGGATGGCATCCACCCGGCTGAGCGCTTCTTCGTTATTTAATTGGGCGCCCCAACCCGAAATGAGGATCACCGGCATACCCGGGTAATTTTCGCGGCAGAATCTGGCGACATCCCAGCCGCCGATCTCCGGCATTCCGAGATCGGTCACAACCAGATCATACCTTTTTTCCTGAAGAAGCTGCAAAGCCCTTTTGCCGCCGTCGGCTTTCTCGTGCCCGAATCCCATGAATTCCAGCATGTCACCGACAACATCGAGCAGGTTTTTGTCGTCATCGACCAGCAATATCGAAAGCGATCCGGGCCCATCGGCTTTGGGCGCCGCCTGATTGTTATTGGCTCTCCCCCGACTGGGATTGAACCTGAATGTGAACACGGCCCCCTGGTCGGGAGACGAGTCGACATGGATATCGGCTTGATGACGAAACAGGATGCCATATACCACTGCCAGGCCCATGCCGAAACCATTCTTCCCCTTGGTAGTAAAGAATGGGAAAAACAGCTTGCTTTTCGTGTTCTCATCCATTCCGACGCCGTCGTCGCGTATCTGGAGCACAACCTTGCCGTCTTCCATGAAGGTCTTAACCCAGATATTGCCGCCATCGGGGAGCGCATCGACGGAATTCAGAATTACATTGCAGACAGCTTCCTTGAGTTCGTCGTGGCTGCCGTCTATTATTTCGACGGGACCCAATTCCCTGTGGAGATTGATGGTTCGGCCTGACATCTGCACGGTATCTTTCCATGCCGGCTTGGTGGTTTCGATCGCCTCCTCCACGGTTTTGTTCAGGTCGACCTGGCTATGCTGCAGGCGGCTCGAAACGTGGGTGAAATCCTGAAGGCGTTGAACCGTGCGCCGCCCCTTAAGGGTTACATCGACTATTGTCTGAAGATCCATTTGCAGGTCGGGGTCTTTTATTTTCTTCAGCAGAAGCTGAGTCCTGCCCAGGATAGTCCCCAGGACATTATTGAAATCGTGGGCCACGCCCCCGGCCATATCCCCCAGGGCTTTGAGCTTCTCGGTCATGATGAGCTGCTCCTGGGTGGCCGAAAGCTCCTCGTAAGCCTTCTCCAGGCTTTCGAAGAGCTTGGCATTCTCGATAGCATCGGCCGTCTGGCGCGCGAAAATGGTCAGGATCTCCAGATCCTCGCGCGCGAATTCCATACCCGAATAGCTCCAGAGGGTAATTGCCCCTATGACATCACCCGACCAGGTCAGCGGGGCGCTGATCAGCGATTCCCGCTCGACCGGCGTTCCCGGCACCTGTATGGAACGGGGATCGATATTCGAATAATTCGATATTATGCCTTCCCCTGACTGCGCCACGCTCCCCGTGACACCCTCACCCATTTTGAGGTTGAAGGTGCTGAGTTCCTCTTTATAGCGGTCATCGATAATGACCAGAGGTCTCAGGAGCATTTCGCCTTTGTCGATAATGAAGATTCCACCGCCATCGGCAGTCATGATCTCCATGGCCAGCTTCAGGGCTTTCTGCAGCACCTCGGTGTAATTTCTCGATGAATATATGGAGGTTGATAGTTCCAGCAGGGCGGCCAGCCTGTCGCCCCGCTCCCTGGCCCTTTTCTTATTCTGCAGGGACTTGAGGGAGAGGCACAGCAGATCGGTCAGGAGATTGGCCTTCATGAGATCGTCGTCCTGGATTTGCCGGGAAGCGTTCCAGATCCAGCAACCCAATCCGTATTTCTTTTCATCCGCGGGAAAAGGGGCGACAATGATGCTCGAGGCCCCCAGAATTTTCATAAGGTAGCAGGCGAATTTATTGCCTTTGCCGCGGCTGGAGGTATGAATAGAGCCATTGTTACTGCCTGTCACCCACAGTTCGGGGGGCATGGCATTGAGGTCGTTAAAGAGGTTTCGACGGGTAAGGCGATCGAGTTGATCCTCGGTGTATAGCTCGAATTCCCGGCCATTCGATTGAGGCAGCAGGAGTATGAAATAGTCGGAGCCCAGGGCAACTCTGGCCTTTTCCAGGCTCGATTTGAATATCGAGCGATCGGTATCGAAAATCGTTTGGCTAGTATTGGCCAATCAAAACCCCTTTTCCCTCATCGGTCAATGCCTCATCGACCGCTCTCAAGATCTCCTCAATCTTAAATGGCTTGTAAATCAGGGACCGGATATTATGCGCGCGCAGCGTCTCATCGTCCAAATTGGCGCCCCAGCCGGTCGCCAGGATAATCCGGGTTTCAGGGTAAGCCCTGTGAATCTGATCAGCCAGCTCCCAGCCGGAGATTCCGGACATGCCGAGATCGGTGATGATGATGTCGAAACTGCTTTCCGTCAGCATCTCGAGGGCCTGTTGACCGTTGCCGGCCGACTCCACACGGTGGCCGGCCGATTGCAGTATCTCGGTCACGACGTCGCGAAATTGCTCCTCGTCATCGACTATCAATATGCTTCCGGCATTACCCTTAATAGCCGGGACTTCGATGAATCTGGTTTCGTCCTCTCCGGCCTTTCGTATCGGTATCGTGATATCGAATTTGGTCCCTCGCCCGAACTCCGACTCGACTTCGATGAGTCCTTTGTGCCTGGCTATTATGCCGTACGTCACCGATAATCCCAGGCCGGTGCCGTGGGCGCCCTTGGTTGTGAAAAACGGCTGGAATATTTTCTTGCGGGTTTCCGGTAACATGCCCTCGCCGGTGTCCTCGACCGTGATCCTGATGACCGAATTGTTCTCCGGCCAGGCATTGATGATGATCTTCCCCATCTGCTGAATGGCATCCGCGGCGTTGTTGATGAGATTGGTGAACACCTCTCGAAGTTCCGAGGGGCTACCCGTGGTTTGAAGCTGGCCGGTCCTGTGAAACTCCACGTCGATAGATTTGCCCATAGCCAGGGCGTATTCATGCCATCGGGGCTTGGTCAGCTCTATGGTGTCCGATATGATCTGGTCGATTTGAAGTTCTATGAATTTCTCCGACGGTCTTTTCTTGGTGAACTCGCTGATTCTCGAGAGAATTTGGCTGCCGTCGTTGGCCGCCTTCTCGATAAGGTCCAGATTCTTTTTCAAATACGATTTGCCCGAACAATCCTCGATGTCGTCAAACTGGCGCGAGATTAATTGAAGCCTGCCGAGGATGGCGGCCAGGATGTTATTGAAATCGTGCACGACGCCCGATGACATCTCGCCCAGCGCGCGGAGTTTCTCGGTTTGTATAATCCTGTCCTGGGCCTCCTGAAGCTGCTCGTAGGCGGTCTTGAGTTGCCGGTAGAGCTGGGCATTTTGCCAGGCGATTCGCAGATGCACCGCCAGGTCCTTTAGCAACGCCAATTCCTGTTTCGAAAAACCCTCCGAGTTCGACGAGCCGACTATCATGACAGCTTCGGCCCGAGTGTTGTCGCCGATCGGGAACAGAGCCAGGCTTCTTATTCCGGCATCCACCACCGACTGCAATCTCTCCGGGCCTCCGAGACTGACCATCTGCGAGAACGAGACGAATTCCGGTTTGACATTGGCGATTACGTCCTCGAGTTTCTGGCGAAGCATGCCGAGCATATTTTCGGCCGATATATTCCCGGCTGTCTTGGGAGTGTAGCCGGCCTTGAAGATAAACGAGTCACTCTCCGGCACGACCAGCGCTGTCCAGCGGTAGCCGGCGTTATCGGCCACGGCCCTGGCCACGACGCGGAAAAAGCTGTCCAGGTCGAGAGTGGCGGAAATCGCCTTGTTGATATTATCGATGAGGGCGAGGCGCTCGGCCTTCTCGATAGTCTCACCGAATAGAAATGAATTGTCCATGGCCACGGCCATGATATCTGCCAGGGCCTCGAGCGTACTGATATCCTCGGGTGTGAAGTCGTCGAGCGTCATCGATTCGACATCGAGCACGCCGATCACTCTCTCGGCAATGAAAATGGGGATGCAGACCTCGCTCTTGACATCGCCGACCGCCACAACATATGTCGGCTCGGAGTTCACGTCGGGGCTGTATATCGTCTTGCGCTTTTCGGCGGCCATGCCCAGCAGGCCCTGGCCGAGGGGCACGGTGAAATCATCGGGAAGCTTCTTATCGGTGGCGGATGACTGATGCCCTATATGAAAATGATGACTCTTATGATCGATCAGAAATACGGTAACTAATTGGTATCCGAATGCTTCTTGAATGGAGTTCGAGGCCAGGCGGAGAACCTCCTGAGCATCCAGCGATTTCGACAGCTTTCTCGAGAAATCGAATATCGTCTTCAGCTTTAGCCCGCGCTCCCTTTCCCTTTCGAAAAGCCTGGCCCTCTCCAGAGCCACCGCTATTTGTCCGGCCAGCGCCTTTAAAAAACTTTCATCGACACGCCCGTAAGCGCATTTTTCGGAGGAGCCGACACTGAACACTCCTATCAGCCTCTCCCCCATTAGAATCGGGACCGATATTTCCGATAATGTTTTAGGGAAAGTGGGGCGGAAATCCGATTCGACCCGAATATCCTCGACGATTATCGATTCCTCGGTAGAAGCGACCAGCTGGGCGGCTCTGATCGCGGTTGTGTCCGGCAAATGCTCGTCAGGTTGCTCGGTGTCGAAACCGTTGCCGACCAGCGGGGGCAGAAGGTGTTTTTTCTCATCCACCGGAAAAACAGCCGCCGCGGAGTACCGCAGGAATTCGCGGGTTGCAGTCAGGACCTTTTCCAGCATGGAGTTGACGTTTATCTCGGAATGAATGGCGGCGCTGGCGTTGTAGAGGACTGTCAATTGATCGACTCTTCGATTGATGAACCCGTACAACCGGGCATTCTCGATCGCCGAGGCGGCCTGCGACACGACGGCCTGAACGAAATTGAGCCTGTCGGACCCGACTGAGGAACGGGAGCGAATCCGTTCTTCTCCCAGGATCACCACCCCAATCGATTTTGCCGAATGGGATATGGGTATGATCGTTAGCAGCTTGACGGTCTCGATCTTGAAAAATCCTCTTTCCGAATCAGTCAGCTCGCCCTCGTCCTGCGGCCCGAGGATAAGTGTGCGTCGAGCTTCCATGGCCTCCGCCAACCTGGGGAATTCCACGAGATTGACACGGCTTATTTCGGGGGCGCTGACTCCGTTCTGGCGCTTGGTATGGAAAGAGGCCACCTCCATGACATTTTCTATATCCGTATTCAGCAGGATTACGCAATAGGTGCCCCCCGCGTATTCGGTCAGTCGTGTGGCGACGATCTGAAGAACCGACGGCAATTCCAGGGTCGACGAGATTGCCAGCGATGTCTCCTGCAGAATTCGCGTTTTGTCTTGCCTGGCCGATTTTTCTTTTTCCATGGCCAGGCCAAAGAGTATCGCCCCCAGCAGGTCGCTTATCAGGGCGATCGAGCTATCGTGCAGTTCGTTCCCCGGCTCGGAACCGAAAGAAACAAGCACCAGGAACCCGGAAAATTGCGACTTGAAGGAAAGCGGAATGCAGTAGACATGGCTGTAACCCTTGAATACGCCTCCGTAGGTCTTTTCGAAAACGCTTGAATTGGGGTCCAGATCGATCAGGCGCGCGTGCTGCTTGCGACAGTGATTGACCAAACCAAGGCCTGTGGGCGTTCGGCAAATACCAATGATGACGTCATTCGTGAGGTTTGCCTTGCCGACAGCTTCGATCTTCTCCTCGGCCGAATCGAACAGAAACGCCGCGCCTCCATAAGTGCCCGAAACGCCGACAGTAATTTCGATTATTTTATCGATAACATCCTGGCCATACCCTTTTTCCCGGATCAAATCCATCAAAGCTGTAATTATATCGATAGCGCGCTTGAAGCGAGCCTTCTCGCCCTGATTTTCGTCAACCAGGGCGAAGATATCCGACAATTCAGGCATGGTGCTCTTGACGATTTGTTGATCGCGTCTGAATATCTCGACTCCGGGTTTTTCCAATTTCAAAATTCGCCGCAGCAGATCGAAGTGCCCTTCCAGCGATTCAAAATGACCATAAAGGAGATACAGAAAAACCAGAAAGGCGAAAATCGGCAGGGAACCCAAAGCAACAAGCTCCCACCCGGAGATATCCGACTTGGACTCTGCCGTCTTTGGCTGAATGGAGACGGCATAAATCTCCTGGCCATCGAGGCCTTTGACTGGAAAAGCCGTCAGAGGCGGCCCGATTTCGGCGTCAGCCAACCGATTGATTCCGGTAATCCTCCTCTCTGGATCTGCCATCGAAAATGCCTGATCCAGCGGAAGAGCCAGAACTACGATCATTTCTTTGCCGCTCCTATCATTTGCCGGAGCGGCAGCGATGATATACGGCTTACCCTCCAGTTCAACGACAAGACTTCCTGCCCAGCCCGAAATGCCTTTTGACAGGCCGCCGGGAATCTTGGGAACGGATCCCTGGGGAATACCGCCATGAATGAGGCCGCCGCTATCGACACACCACGTCAGGAGCCCCGAGGATGTCCCGATTAATTTGTCTACCGCCGAAATCAAGGCCTGGTCGATTCCCACTTCCTCGGCGACATTATCCGCAAAAGACTCCGCGCAATCGCGGGTCATCTGTTCACAGCGCCGGAGGCCTCCGTTGAGGATCGATTCGAAATACCTCCTCGATTCTTCATAAGCGAATTCTTGTATCTGGTGATTGGTCTTAGCCCTGGCCAAAAGGTATAGCGGGACCGACAATGACGAAATGAAAATCCCGGTCATCACGATTCTGACATAAAGCGATTTATGTGATCCGGCGATTTTCATGGCCAATTCTCTCGACGACGCTTCACTTCTCCGCCGTTCCCTGTGTTATCTCGTGAATACGCTCGGCGTTTTTCTCGATAACCTCGAGGTATCGCCCAACATGCCGATCGATGTCCGGGCAACTGTCTTTAAGATACTCGCATGATGCCAGGATACCGGCCAGGGGCCCGTTGATTCTCGACCTAACTCCCACAGCCAATCGCGGTTCAGCCAGCCCGGACTTAACTTCCGCCTTGACCACCTTTAACTTCTTCTGGCCCTCCCGACCGCCGCCGGCTAAGGATTTCACTTTGTGCCTCATCAGAATCAGGGAAAGCAGCCCGGCAATATTGCCCAGGAACAATTCTGCCAAATCGTCCGAGCCCGGCCTCTGGGAACCCCTGAAATCGCCTGCAATCAATGCGCCCATGGCTTTGTCTTTTAGAATTATGGGGACAATCATCCCCCGCTTGATACCCTCGGTCAAGAGCAGGCAAGCCTCGTCATGCGACATAATCAAGCCCGGCTTTTCCTGTCCGAAGGCCACGGTTGTCTTCGCGACCAGAGCCCTCTTATGAAGAGGGGTTCTTTCCAATGGTATGGAAGGTTGAAGTTGGGATTGAAGTCCTGCGGGCCATAACCGGGCCAAAGCCGCAGTCTTAAGCTCGCTCTTGCGGGAGTCGCAAATGGTCAACCTGCAGAACTGGAAGATACCTGATTCGACCACGACCTGAGCGGTCTCCTGCAGAATCTCGTCGATATTTTCGCCGGTCAGGGCCCTCTCCTGCAGATGCCGAACCGCTCCCAGCAATTGGGTAAATCGACTATTCTGCTCGATGGCGTCCTCCCTGCCAAGCCTGAGTGCTATCAGGTCGCACAAAGCGCACAATATATCGGCCGGCGCCTGGCCAGCCGGACGGGAGTCGGAGAATCCGGTCTCGATCCAAAAGCGCTTGCCAATGGCGGAATTACCGGTGGCCAAGAGCGACCCTCTCGACGGAATTGCCCGCACCCTGGCCGTATCGCACGATTCCCCTTCGCCTGGCGTTGAGAATAGAAACGGATATTGTGCCTTCGCCAAATGACCAATCTTGATTCCAAGCACCGAACCCGGATGAATCTCGAAATCAAATGACTGCACCGGACCATCACCCCCGATATATAAATTCATTTCGGAGAACGGTAAGTGCTTAGCGATCAGTTTAGCCGATATTATGAGAGGAGAATATAATCCTGAATTGGCTCTGAATATTCCCGATAGCGTCGATTGAAGATCGCGAAGCTGAAGTTGCCGCTTATTCTCGCGGTCGGCCGCCGCAAGTCTGATATACTTGCCGAGCGCCGAGGCCATGATATTCAATATTTCCAATTCGACGCTATTTAATCGGTGTTTTCTCGAATAATACGCAGCCAGAACTGCGGTGCCGTTTTCAAAGGGGATGGCGGCGAAACTTTCGACCGGCCCTCTCGACGTGGCGACAAGACCGGCGGCATGAATCCGGCCGGAATCGCTCGACACAACAGACTCCCCATGGAGAGCGGCCTCAGCTATTAAACTTGACTGCTGAGGGTCCCGAACCGAGCTCGGTATGTCACTGCCGAGACCGTTTTCGAACAGCAGCTCGAATTTGCCTTCTCCCTTTACGGTATGCAGGCTCACACCATCGCAATCCAGGGCCATCTTGAGGTATCTCGACATCTGCTCCCAAAACGTCCCAATGGCCTGTTCCCGGACGACCGCCCGGGCCAATTTCTCGGCAAATGCCCTTGAACGAGAGGCTGTGATCGGACTATCCAGTTCACCGCCACCCGATTCCATGACGCCCCAGACTATGAGGCACCATCCCCCGAGGCATCCGATGATATTTTCAAGATAAAAAACCAGGCCTGAACGAAGTAAAGCTTGGTCTATAACCCCGAGGCGCCCGACAATGCCTGCCATAGCCCCGAACAGGAGCAACGATAGGCCCAGCTTGATCTTAGACAAGGAGACTCCCGACGCTGCGAATTGGCGAGTTGTCATCCTGGAAAGCACGATAAGGAGCGATGCGGTCCCCAATAGCCAAATCAGTCTCTGTTGGATTATTTCCATAGAATACCCCATTCCCCCCGGTTTCTAAGTAATTTATCGACATCTCGCAGGCCGAATTAAGAGCAAACCACCTTGACATTTAAATTCAGTTAGGGTAAGATTTTGAGGTGATCGATGTCATTCTTGAGACGGCGACGGGACCTGGCGTTTTTCCTTCCCGATTTGCCTTCGCTTATTTTATCAGGCCTAAAACCGACATATTACCCCATTAAAACAACAGGGAGATCTGCATGGCTGAAAAAGAGTTTAAACCATATGTCCCTCACGATAAGGACATACCTGAGTTTACAGTCAAATCAGTTATTACCGGCACCGCGCTGGGCATAGTATTCGCGTGGGCCAATGCCTATGTCGGGCTGATATCGGGATTGACAATATCGGCCTCAATTCCGGCGTCTGTCATGTCGGTGGCGGTGTTTGCGTTCTTGCATAAAGCTTTCAAAGCCCGCAAGGGCACCGTCCTGGAAACCAACATGTCGCAGACCATAGGGTCGTCGGGCGAATCGTTAGCGGCCGGCGTCATTTTCACAATTCCAGCCATGTTCATGCTGGGATGGAATCCGGACTACGGCACCCAGGTCATTACCATCACAATCATCGCGGCCATAGGCGGTATCCTGGGCATCACCTTCATGATTCCCCTCAGGCGCTATCTCATGCAGCGGGAACATGGGATCCTGCCGTTTCCCGAGGGCACGGCCTGCGCCGAGGTGATCAAATCGGCCGAGGCCGGCGGCACTCAAGCCGGTTACGTGTTCGGCGGGCTCGGCGTGGGGGCGTTCGTGGAATTGATCAGGAATGGCTTTTCGGCATTCGCCGGTACAATTGCCGCGCCGATACCGATCGTTTCCAGGATGATGGTATCGTTGGAGGTTAGCCCGGCGCTTCTCGGCGTGGGGTATATCCTGAACCGATACATTTCGATAATCATGGTTGTGGGCGGCGCCATTGCCTGGATAGTTCTGATCCCGCTGATTGCCCATTTCGGCGATAGCTGGGGAATGTTTCGTTTCCTTAATGAGAACGCCGTGCGCACGTTATCCGACCTGGGCATAAAGGAAATAGCCGGAATGTCGCCGGATCAGATTTGGAATTATTTCATCCGCTATATCGGGGCGGGCGCAGTCGCCTTCGGCGGTTTTGTGACCCTGATAAGATCGATTCCCACGATAGTGGAATCGTTCAGGCTCGGGTCGAAGGAGCTGTCACAGGGAGCCGGTGTCTCCACGAAAGTCAGAACCGACCGGGATCTTCCTATCAGGTTCGTAATCTGGCTGACCGTGGCGGTCGTAGTCGTATTGACAATCGGTATCTGGGCCGGCCTGGAGCAGATAAGCGGAATCACGTCGTTGTTAGCGGCAGTCCTGGTTGTCATATTCTCGTTCTTCTTTGTCGTCGTCGCCGCCAGAATAGTCGGCCTTGTGGGCTCGACTTCCTCGCCCGTCTCTGGCATGACAATAGCCACGCTCCTGGGCACGTCGATCATCTTCGTCATCTTCGGGCTGACCTCGGGCCCGGCCAAGATTGCGGCGCTGACAATCGGGGCCGTGGTTTGCGTCGCCGCCTGTTCCGCCGGTGACATATCACAGGACTTGAAAACCGGATTCCTATTGGGTTCTACCCCGCGCCGTCAGCAGGTGGCGGAAATTATCGGAGCCCTGGCCAGCGCTATCATCCTCGGATTTACGCTGATTACGCTTTACAACGCCTACGGCTTTGCCGGGGCGCCCTCGCCGATGACAGGTAAGGCTGAGCTGCCGGCGCCGCAGGCCACGCTGATGTCGTTCGTGGTCAAGGGTGTGATCGACAAAAACATTCCCTGGATACTGGTCGGATTCGGCGCTCTTATCGCCGGCATTTTTGAATTCCTCAAGATTCCTTCGCTGCCGGCGGCGGTTGGGCTTTATCTTCCGCTGGAAACTACCACGCCGATTTTCGTGGGCGGCATGCTCAGGCATTATCGCGATAAGAGGTCGGGCACGGAATCCACCGATTCCGACAAAGGCATCCTGTTTTCCTCGGGGCTTGTGGCCGGAGTGGGGGTTATAGGAGTCTTGCTGGCTATCACGGCCATCATTCCCATGGGCATGATTGACGGCAGGCGAATATTCCTGTTGGACAATCTGCGTCAGCCGTTGGCCGATCTCTGGGCCGGTTTCGCTGGCGGCGACGTTATATCAATGCTGGTTGGCGCAGTCATCTTCATAATGCTGTGCGGCCTCCTTTACAGGATTGCCAGGCCAGATAACAATCCAGGCAAGAGCATCAAGGATATCAAATGAGAACAATCGCTTTATCGATTTTGGTAATCATGATGATTTCGCCGCCAGGCGCGGCGCCTCCAATTCTTATCAAGGGAGGCACAATCATCACAGTCACCAAAGGGACAATCGAGGGGGGCGACATTCTCTTAAGAGATGGCAAAATAGCGCAGGTCGGGAAAGGAATCAAAGCTCCAAACGAAGCTGTTATCATCGATGCCGCCGGCAAATTCGTTATGCCGGGGATTATCGATGCCCATTCGCATATCGGGGTCTATTCGTGGCCCGATGTCCCCGCTAATGACGATGGTAACGAGGGCACCGACCCGATAACGCCGCACGTTCGGGCTGAGGATGCGTTCAACGCCAATGATCCTGCCATTACGCGCGCCATAGCCGGCGGAGTCACCACCATCATGACAGTTCCCGGCTCGGCCAACCTGATAGGAGGCCAGGCGATCGTGGTCAAGCTTAAACCCGGCCGCACGGTGGATGAGATCAGGATCATAGGCGCCCCGCCCGGCATGAAAATGGCTCTGGGCGAAAACCCCAAAGGTGTTTATGGCGAACGCAAGCAGATGCCATCGACACGGATGGGCAACATCGCGCTCATGAGACAGTGGTTCCAGAAGGCCAGGGAGTATAACCTCAAATGGGATGCATACGGACTCAGGAAAGAGAAAGACGAGAAGGCTGAGCAACCGGAACGCGATCTCAAGCTCGAGGCCCTAAGTGATGTTCTCAAGGGAAAATACCTGGTTCATATCCATTGCTACGACCGCGACGAGATGCTTGCCATGATAAAGGTCGCTGACGAATTCGGTTTCAAGATAAAGTCATTCATTCATGGCCTGGAGGCATATCAGATCGCAGATACACTGGCCGCCCGCGAAATTGCCGTTTGCACCTGGACCGACTGGTGGGGTTTCAAGCTCGAAGCCTGGCAGGGCATTCCGCAAGCTCCCGGCATCCTGGCCTCTAAGGGAGTCCGACTGGTATTCCACTCCGATTCGCCCAATCAGATTCAGCGGTTGTGGTTGGATGCCGCCAAAGCAGTTCGCTATGGCCTGGATCGCCAGAAGGCATTCGAGGGGCTGACAATCAATCCGGCGTGGACAATCGGTCTCGAGGACCGCATAGGCTCGATCGAGGAGGGTAAGGACGCCGATATAGCCATCTTCACCGGCCATCCTTTCGACATATATTCGAAGGTGGAAAAGACAATCGTCGACGGCGAGATTTTATACGATCGCTCGAAAGAAAAATCTCCCTTGGAGGCCGAAAATGACAGGTAAGCTCATCATGGCTGTGGCCGTTGCCGTATTTGGCAGTTCTCCGGTCTTTTCTCAAAATATGGCAGTCAGAGGTGGCCGAATAATCACCATGGCCGGCCAAGTTATCGAAAACGGCCTGATCCTTATAGAAAATGGCCGCATCAAGGCGGTCGGACAGAATATCGAAATACCACCAGGCGCGGAGATTATTGACGCCTCCGGAAAGACTATTTTGCCGGGGCTGATCGACGCTTATTCACAAGTTGGCCTGGTGGAGATTTCGGCTGTGCCGCAGAGTGTCGATACCGAGGAAAGATCATCGCCGATCACTCCTGAGGTCAGGGTAATCGACGCTATCAACACCGACTCCGAAATCATCCCTGTCACGCGCATCGAGGGTGTGACCACGGTCCTCGTATCACCCGGAGGCAGTAATATCATCTCCGGTCAGAGCGCGGTTGTTAACTTGTTCGGTAATTCGGTCGACGAGATGCTGGTCAAGTCGCCGGCGGCCTTGCATATCAATTTCGGCGAGGGACCAACCGGGGCCTGGAGGCCGCAGAAGAAGGTCGAATCGCGGATGGGATTGATGGCCTTGTTGCGCCAGACTTTCGTTGATGCCCAGAATTATGCGCGTGGTATGAGCGAGTTCGAGGACAAGATGAGCGAATTCGAGATGAACGCCGACTTGCCCGAAAGCAAGCGCAAGAAGGATATCGAGGAGCCCGTCCCGCCCGAGCGCAAACTGGGCATGGAGGCGGTGATGATGTCTCTCGATCGCAAGATTCCGATTGTGGCCTCTGCCCAGCGCCGCGACGATATCCTGGCCGCGATAAAATTCGCGGAGGAATTCAATTTGAATCTGATTCTCCTCCACGCCGCCGAGGCTTATATGGTTGCCGATTTACTCGCCTCGAGGAAAATCCCGGTTCTTCTCGGGCCGGTCACAGTTCAGCCGTCAGCGATGGAGACCAGGGGCGCGATCTACGAAAATGCGGCGCTCCTCGACAAGGCCGGTGTCACATTCGCGATAATAACCGGCGGGGCGCATAATGTTCGAGACCTGCGATTCCAGGCCGGAATCGCAGTCGAATACGGCCTTTCCCGCGAGGCAGCGCTCCGCGCAATAACAATTGCACCTGCTGAAATTTTGGGAGTTGCAAAGGACCTCGGCTCGCTGGCGCCCGGCAAACTTGCCAATATCGCCATTTTCGACGGCGATCCGCTGCAGCCGGTAACTAAAGTGACAGATGTCATCATCGAGGGGCATCGCATACCGATGCGGTCATTTCAGACCGAGTTGTATGAGAAATATAGG
>MEWP01000156.1 GCA_001775395.1 candidate division Zixibacteria bacterium RBG_16_53_22
GGGTCTGGCCGCATTTCAGGGGCTGTTTTTACCCACACGATTACGCGATGAGCCACTTTTCTGAACGGAGGATATTCGAATATGGATCAGGCAACTCATCGTTTTTCTGGGCCAATCGGGCGAAGCAGGTTGTATCAGTGGAATCAGACAGGCAGTGGTTTGACCATGTATCGAATATGCACCTTTCGAATCTTCAACTGAATCTAGAAACCGAAAAAGAAGGTTATGTATCAAGCATCGGGAAAAAGGAGGAAAAATACGACGTAATTGTCATTGATGGTCGATGGCGAAACGCATGTGCCAGCGTTTGCGTGAATCACCTGATAGATTCCGGCATGATCGTCCTCGATAATTCCGATCGTCATCCGGATATCTGCCAGAGGTTCCGAGAGATGGGGTTCTTTCAGATCGATTTTCATGGCTTCGGTCCAGTTAATGGTTATGCCTGGAGTACCACGATATTCGTTAAAGATCCGAAAGGCCTGCAGAATAACTATTACCATTCACAGGTAGTGGGTGGCCTTATTCAATTATCCAATGATGACGATTAAGCACTCTCTCAGGAAGTACTTGGCTGCCTCACTATGGAGTTTTCTGCACGAGATTCATGGTATTTATATGGGGGGCTATGCATCGAAGTCTTATGCCCAAGAGGGTGAAGACGTACTGCTGGCCAGAATCTTCGGCAGTAAACGCGAGGGTTTCTATGTTGATGTGGGTGCGCATCATCCCGTTCGTTTCTCCAACACCTATTTCTACTACAAACGCGGCTGGCGCGGAATCAATATTGAACCTAATCCAACAGGCGGCCGTTTACTCAAACGCTTTCGCCCACGCGATATCAATTTGGAAATGGGGATTTCAGATCGGCCAGGGGAGCTTACTTATTGGATGTTTGACGAACCTGCGCTCAATTCTTTTGATCAAGATGTAGTGCAACAGAGAATTGCGCAAACTGGATATACGCTGATCGGCAAAAAGCAAATCAATGTAGCTCGTCTGGACAGTGTCTTGGAGAATTATATAAAACCGGACACGACCATAGACTTTATGTCAGTAGACACGGAAGGGCATGACCTCTCTGTGCTTAAGTCGAATGACTGGACAAGATTCCGACCGTCGTGGCTCTTAGTAGAGTCGTTGGGTCAGAATGTTGCTCTTGATAAAATCCAGACCGAGCAGCATCTTTTCCTGTTGTCTAAAGATTACGGGCTCTATGCGAAAACAGTCAACACGTATATCTACAGAAACCTGCGACTATGAGTCTTGCTCCAATCGCCCTGTTTGTTTATAACCGCCCGTGGCATACACGCCAGACGGTGGAGGCATTGCTGGCCAATGCCGAAGCGGACAGGACGCCCCTTTATGTTTTTTCCGATGCCCCCAAGAATGCCGCATTGAATGGTGCCGTGGCCGAGGTTAGATTGTATATCCGCACGATCACCGGTTTCCGCTCAGTCACGTTCATCGAACGCGAATCGAATTATGGACTGGCGCGGTCGATTATTGACGGTGTTACCAGACTTAGCGATGAGTATGGCCGCGTTATTGTCCTGGAGGACGACTTGGTTGCTTCTCCCTATTTCTTGCGATACATGAACAATGCGCTGGATTTCTATGAACATGAAGATAGGGTGATAAGTGTTGCAGGCTACAGATACCCGATCAAACACAAACCCGAGTCCAGTACCTTTTTTCTGAAAGGAACGAATTGTTGGGGGTGGGCAACCTGGAAGCGTGGTTGGGATCTGTTCGAAGCGAATGGAGAGCGTCTTTTAGCACAACTACGTGAGAGGCAGTTGATGACGGAATTCGACATTAACGGCGCCTATGGCTACACCCGGATGCTGAAGGGCCAGGTACAGGGAGAGAATGATTCCTGGGCGGTACGCTGGCATGCGAGTTCCTTCCTGAAGAACCGGCTGACCCTGTTACCCTACAAGTCGCTAGTGAAGAATATCGGACTGGATGGCAGTGGCGTGCACTGTACGCGGATGATACAAAACCCATTCGATGTCGAGTTATGCCTCGAGCCTGTGTCTGTTGAACAGATACCTATTGAGGTAGATGCGCAGGTCGTAAAGAGTCTTGAAATCTACTATCGATCTGCACGGCAGACAAGAAATTGGAATGCCGTTAAACGGCTTGGACAGAACATAAAGCGCCGTTTGTTTTTCTTAAAGTGAAATACACGTTTTCTTGGAAATATGGAAAATATGCAAGGCATAATTAAAAAGTTGGCTCGAAAAGGAATCCGTCTTCTGGGATATGACGTGCGGCGAGTTCAGGGTAGACCTCCCGAGATGTCTGAGGAGGAGGGACAACTCATTGAGGACGTGATTGAACGTGAGCTGACCATGGTAAGCCGTGAAAGACTTGGCTCAACATTGCTGGCGGCAAAGTTTGCGGTGACGGCGAATATACAAGGGGCGTTTGTCGAGTGCGGCGTGTGGCGTGGCGGGAATTCGATCCTCGCATCCCGTATATTCCAAATGAACAGTCAACTAAATCGAGGGGTTTACCTGTACGATACCTTTGCCGGAATGACGCAACCGAAAGACGAGGACTATCAGCTGCGCGATGGGATACAGGCGAAGGTGCAGTTCGAACAGAAGCAGGTTGGTGAAACCAGCCTATGGAGCTGTGCCAGCGTGGAAGAGGTGCGACAGAATTTCTACAGCTTTGGGCTGGATGTCAACGACGCAATCCGATTTATAAAGGGTGATGTACAGTCGACGCTCAAAGACGAAAGTAATCTGCCAGCGAAAATTGCTGTCTTGCGACTGGATACTGATTGGTATGAATCGACCATGTGTGAACTGGAGGTGCTCTTTCCGCGGCTGTCACAAGGAGGGATCTTGATCATCGATGACTACGGCGACTGGGCTGGTGCCAAGCAGGCAGTGGACGAGTATTTTTCGCGTACTACGAGGAAAATGTTCTTGCAACCGATCGACTATACCGGCCGTATCGGAGTCAAGGCCTAGCAAGGTCGGGCAGAGTCGGCATATACATCTGGTATTTAGAAATCCCATCAATGAAGATTCTCAATCTTGGGTGTGGTGCCAAGATCTCTTCGCGAGAAGAAGTAGTCAATGTCGATTGGTCGCCCATTTTGAGGATGCGACACAGTCCGATAGTCGCGCACCTGGCGCCACTGCTACTCGACGCAGAGCGGTTGCGCAGATTCCGGGAGCTTGGTGACAACATCAAGGTGCATAATCTTTCGAAGGGCATTCCCTTCGATGATGCATCCGTCGATGTGGTTTATCATTCTCACATGTTGGAGCATCTGGATCGCGAGGTGGCGTCTCTGTTTATGCACGAGGTACTGCGTGTGCTTAAGCCTGGCGGAATCCAGCGTATTGTCGTTCCAGACTTGGAAAGAATATGCCGTGAGTATTTACAGAGCTTGGAACTGAGCAAGGTTGATTCGACTCACAGGGCGAGGCACGATGGTTTTGTCGAAACCATGCTCGAACAATCGGTCCGGCGTGAGGCAAGCGGTACGGCAAGACAGTCGCCGGTGAGACGGTTTCTGGAGAACCTTGTGCTGGGTGATGCGCGCCGGCGCGGCGAAACCCATCAATGGATGTACGACCGGATCAATCTAGCCGAGTTACTGACCAAGGCGGGCTTTGTGGACCCTCATCAAGAAAGCTATGAGACCAGCGCCATCCCTTCATGGAATACTTTTTATCTCGATAAGAGCTCAGATGGTGGTGAAATTAATCCCGGATCGCTCTATATGGAAGCATCAAAGCCATGCGTAATGTAAGAGTGGCTTACCAAAAAGCAATGTCTGTATGAAGGTTTTACACCTATCCACCGTCGATCACGGTGGTGCAGGGACAGCAGCTCTGCGATTACACCGCAACCTTCTTGGCCTCGGCCTAGACTCACGCATGTTGGTTCTGGAAAGCCGCAGCCAGGAACCGCACATCTATCCGATCGCGGGCTTGAGTCGCACCTTTCCGTTAACACGGTTGGCGAGCAAGGTATACGCGAAGCTGGCCACCCGCTCAGACTACTGTTACCACCTGCAGGGTGTGTCTATCGGGATTTCAGCGCGTGAGCTTCTGAATCGAACAGGGTTCAATCCCGATGTCATTGTCGTACATGCCACGTCCCATTTCATCGCGCCCAGCGATGTGTTGGACTTTCATCGGATCAGTGCAGCCCCGGTGGTTTGGCATCTACTTGATATGGCCACACTTACCGGAGGCTGTCACTATGCCTGGGATTGCAATGGTTTCGAGCACCAATGCGAATCGTGTCCGGCACTAAGGTGGGCGCCTGGCGGGTTAGCGCCGGAACGCATTTGGCGCGAGAAACACCGGCTGATGGAGAGTCTTCCGACAGCAGTTGTAGCGGCGTCTTCACATCTCTACGCACAAGCGCATCGCTCCAGTCTATTCAAAGATAAGAAAATCGAAAAAATACTGTTAGGTGTGGATCCGAAAGTGTTTAAACCTGGTCCAAAGGATGCTGCTCGACGCAGTCTGGGTTTTCCCCTGGACAAGAAAATTTTATTTTTCGGCGCCCAATCCCTAAAAGAACGCAGAAAGGGCATGTCTTACATGTTCGCTGCACTGGAAAAGCTTGCCGCGTCGCATAGTGTTCGCATGCAGGACATCCTTCTGGTAACGGCCGGTCATCAATCCGCACTTGCGCCGTTGGACGTGATGGGTTTCTCTCATCAGCATCTTGGTTTCCTGCATGGCGAAGCAAGACTTGCGCTTGCCTACCGCGCCGCAGATGTTTTTATATCTTCATCAGTCGAAGAATCAGGACCCATGATGATTAATGAATCCATGATGAGCGGAACTCCTGTCGTCGCCTTTGAGATGGGGGTCGCCAGCGACCTGATCGTCCCAGGGTTGACCGGTGAGATTGCGAAACTCTACGATACCTCTGCACTCGCTGAGGGAGTCGGGCGTATCCTGAATGCGAGCGACGATGTCAGATTGTCAATGTCGAAGTCCGCGCGCGCATATGCTTTGAGCCTTTGCGATCCGGTTGTTCAAGCAGCGAGTTTCTCCCGCCTATTCGCAACTCTGCTCTCCGGCCGATCTGAAATCGAGAACGTAGGCCATATTACGCCGTGACCTTGAGCGTGTGGCAATGACACCGGACCGATATGTCGTTCCGCTGCCTTGGGACTCGGATTTCCTTGGCTTCGAAGTGGCGAGACTCGTACCACAGAGATTGGGGTCGAGTGAACTTGCGATGTGCCTCACGCAGTTGTGGAAAGACGGTACGCGGCTTGTCTATTGGGGGTCCGATCCCGGCGATGTTGAGTCACAGACAGCCGCGACAGCGAACCAAGGTCTTCTGGTGGATAAGAAGACGGTATTTGTCCGCGAGTTGCATGGTTTTGTTCCATGTGCGCCTGAACGGTATGCGACACACTCATTACCTGAAGACGGCTGGAGTGATGTGTTGGCCAGACTCGCCCTGCAAATTGGGCAATACTCGCGTTTTCATCTGGACAATCACTTTTCGCCAGAGACCTGGCAGAGGTTGTATTGCACATGGATGCAAAACTCCATCAACAGAGCCATCGCCGATGATGTCCTGGTCATCCGGGACTCAGGCCTGATTGTCGCGCTGGTAACGGTGCGTGCAAAGGAGAGGACTGGTGAAATCGGTTTGTTGGGTGTGCATGAATCGCACCGAGGTGCCGGACTGGGGCGGGCCCTGGTCGATGCGGCGATGCGCTGGTTTTTGGATCGACGGCTGTCAAGTGTGCGTGTGGTAACACAGGACGCTAACCGACCGGCATGCAAACTGTACGAAGCATGCGGCTTTGTGGTCGACTCCGTCGAGAATTACTATCATTTCTGGAATCCGCTGAATGATCCCGTTTAATAAACCGTTTATGACCGGCAAGGAGCTGGATTACATACAGCAGGCGGTCGCCTCCGGGAAAATCTCGGGCGATGGTGTGTTTTCCAAGCGCTGCCAGGCCTATTTCGAACAGCGATTCGGTTTCGCCAAAACGCTGCTGACAACCTCCTGCACCGACGCCTTGGAGATGGCGGCAATACTCTGTGATATTGCCGCCGGCGATGAGGTGATAGTACCGAGCTACACGTTTGTCTCGACGGCCAACGCATTTGTACTGCGTGGTGCTAAAATCTGTTTTGCCGACAGTGGATCGGATCACCCCAACATGGATCCGTTACAGGTCGAGTCCCTCATCAGCAAACGCACCAAGGTTATTGTGCCGGTGCATTATGCCGGTACAGCTTGTGAAATGGGCCGAATCACGGAGCTCGCCAAACATGCAGAGGTGCATGTGGTAGAGGATGCGGCCCAGGCAATCGATTCATACTATCTTGGCAAGCCGCTCGGGACATTTGGGGCGCTATCGGCATTCTCCTTTCATGAAACGAAAAATGTCATCGCCGGGGAAGGCGGGTTGCTCGCTATCAATGATTCGTCCCTTGTAAGAAGGGCGGAAATAATACGGGAGAAGGGAACCAATCGTTCCGCCTTTTTCCGTGGTGAGGTGGATAAATATGGCTGGGTTGATGTTGGGTCTTCCTTTCTACCTTCTGAAATCACGTCCGCCTTCTTGTTGGCGCAACTTGAGAGTCTCGACCGGATCCAGATGCAGCGGCGTTTACTGTGGGATACCTATTACGATCGGCTGAGGCCGCTTGAGCAAAAGGGTATTCTGCGGCTCCCGTTAATACCGTCCTATGCGACAAACAATGCACATATGTTTTACGTCGTATGCGATAGTCTCGAAGTCAGAACGAACCTTATTCAGTATCTCAAAGAACAAGGCATTATGTCGGTGTTTCACTATCAGCCACTACACCGTAGCCCATTTTATGCCGACAGGCATGATGGAAGACCGCTGCCTAATGCCGACCGGTATGCCGACACATTACTAAGACTACCCATGTACCATGATCTCAAGTCAGAGGAAGTTGACTATATTTGTGAGCGCTTGGCCACATTTTTTACCCGTTAAGAACAGCAGGCGACAGCGGACTGGTTGAGAAGTACTACAACAATGAAGATCACTGTCATCACGGTCTGTTACAACAGCGCGACAACTATCGAAGATACATTTCAAACTGTTGCGCGCCAGACCCATCCTGATGTCGAGCATGTCATCGTAGATGGAGGCTCCACCGATCGGACCCGCGAGATTATCGACAGGCACAGGCACCGAATCGACAATATTATTTCCGAACCTGACCGTGGCGTCTACGACGGTATGAACAAGGGGCTGCGACTGGCCACGGGCGATGTCATCGGTTTTTTGAATGCCGATGATGTCTATGCACACGAGGGCGTGCTTCACCGCGTTGCTGAGGTTATGTCAAACTCGAAAATTGATGCGTGTTACGCAGACCTCGTGTACGTCGACAAAGATGATCCACAAAGAGTCGTGCGATACTGGAAATCGCAGCCATATGAAGATGGACTGTTCCTGAAGGGCTGGATGCCGGCTCACCCAACGTTTTTTGTGAGACGATCGGTGTACGAACGCTTTGGAGGATTCGATCTTGCTTATCCGCGTCAGTCGGACTTTGAGTTGACTATGCGGTTTTTGCACGTTCATAAAATCAGGGCGGTGTATATCCCGGAGATATTTGTGCGCATGCGAACTGGAGGCCTGTCGAATTCCAGTTGGCGCGGGGTATTGAAAGGAAACCTCGAGGCTTACCGGGCATTCAGGAAGCACGTTACGCGAGCGACACCATTCTTTGTTATTCGGAAAATACTCACGCGCCTTCCTCAGTTCTTTTCGAAACCTCCAAAAAAAGAATAGGCGCTGACATGTTCAAGGTAATACCGCCGCTTATCCCGGCGCGATGCGAATGATCATCTCTGAAACTTCGATGATCGGTGTTGTTATTACATCAGTCGTTGCGCTTGTTATTTCCGTTGCGCTCACGCGCCGCTTCTGCGATCCCGCCTCGCGCCTGCACGTGCTTGACCATCCTAACGAACGCTCGCTGCATTCACACCCAACGCCGCGTTCTGGAGGCGTGGCGATATTTGTCGCGCTAAGTGTGGCCACTGGATTGTGGGGTCTTGGAGCCGGCGCGACTTCATGGCTTTATGGTCTTGGCGCCGGTTCCGGACTCGTCGCCGCATTGTCGTTTCAGGACGACCGAAAGGGCCTGCCGGTGAGTGTGCGACTGCCGGGACATCTCGTGGTCGCCGCGCTGCTCGTGATCGGGGGCTTGTCTCTGCCGGGTTTCTCGCTGCCGGGGTTGGCGTGGTACTGGCCGGACTGGCTGGGGATTTTACTCAGCCTGTTGTTCCTGGTCTGGATGATCAACCTGTACAACTTCATGGACGGCATGGACGGCTTTGCCGCAGGCATGGCGGTGATCGGTTTCGGCACCTTCGCGCTGCTGGGTTATCTGGCCGGCAATCCGGATTTCGTGGCGCTCAATCTGATGATTGTCGCGGCCGTTGCCGGCTTCCTGTGGTTCAACTTCCCGCCGGCGCGCATCTTTATGGGCGACACCGGTTCCTCGCTGCTTGGTCTGT
>MEWP01000157.1 GCA_001775395.1 candidate division Zixibacteria bacterium RBG_16_53_22
TCCAAGAATCGGCAAGCCGGTCCGCAGGATACGCGGGTCCAGCCCCGGCGCGCCCTTGTCATACACCGATGACGGCCCGCCGGAAAGAATAATGCCGGCCACCGAGCCAAAATCGAAAGTCTTCAAATTCTGACGGCAACTGACGATCTCGGAAAAGACTCTCTGCTCGCGCACGCGCCGTGCAATCAATTGGGTGTATTGAGAGCCGTAATCGACGATGAGAATTTTTTCGTGGCGTTTCAAAATTTATCCTTCTCCGTGCCGTTAGGTTTCTCTTTTAAGCGAAATGGTCGGATCTGACAATTTTCCTTTAGACTTCAGAAGATGTCGCGGGGGCGGCGCCACATCATCCTTCATCCGCTGATTGGGACAACCTCTGTGCCTCAGGATGGAAGCGTCTTTTCAGCGACATCCTGAGGCCCTTTTGGTGCCGTCGGGTGGCCTCACCCGACGGCGTGCATGTCACAATTTCGGTGGTTAGGGAAACGTAATTCCCGCGCCATATTCCAGAGAGATGCGCCTGTGCCGCGCCTTACGGAAGGTCGCGGTCGGAATAATCCTTGACGCGAGAGACAGGAGCAGGCCACAACTCCCGCGCAGCGCCTACGTGGCCGATATTCCCAATGCCGCGTAACATCTTCTGAAGTCATATCGTAATGGCCATCGTACATCCCTGTCTGAGGCTTATCCCGAATTGGCGGATTTTCAATCGGGCTCCTTTTTTATAATCGTATCGCGCTGATAGTTGACATCATCCCGATGCGGATAGTCAATATTGTAATGCAGGCCGCGCGATTCCCGGCGCTGGATAGCCGATTCGATCAGCAGTTGGGCGGCCGTGACCATATTGCGCAACTCGACGACATCGACTCGCACCGGGTTCCGACGGTAGAACTCGCGCACGTCGCGGACCATCAGGTGGCAGCGCTCCCAGGCCTTGCGCAGTCGGTTGTTGGAGCGCACGATACCGACATAATCCCACATCATGCGGGTCAGGGTATGACGGTCATGGCTGACTATGACCCACTCCTCGGAATCGAAGACGCCCGACTCGTCCCAGGCGGGAATTTCAGGCGGCTGGGCAATCCTGCCGATCTCGGCCTCAACTGTTATTGCCGAGAATTTGGCGAATGCCACCGCCTCCAGCAGCGAGTTCGAGGCCAGGCGGTTGGCGCCATGCATGCCGGTCATGGCCACCTCGCCGCAGGCGTAGAGGTTTTCGATGTCGGTCTTGCCGTTATCGTCGGTGACCACTCCGCCGCAGAAGTAGTGCGCCGCCGGCACCACCGGGATAGGCTGTGCCGCCATGTCGATCCCCAGCTCGGCGCATCGGGTGAAAATGGTGGGGAAACGCACCTGCAGGAAATCGCGCCCCAGGTGAGTGACATCCAAATAGACGCAGTCATTGCCGGTGCGCTTGAGCTCGGAGTCGATGGCGCGAGCTACGACATCGCGCGGGGCCAGCTCGGCCATGGGATGATATTTTTTCATGAAGAGCTCGCCCGATTTGAGGATCAGCCGCCCGCCCTCGCCGCGCACCGCCTCGGAAATCAGGAACGAGTTACCCTGGGGGTGAAACAGCGTGGTCGGATGGAACTGAACAAATTCCAGATTGCCGATCCGGGCCCCGGCCAGGTAGGCCATGGCGACACCATCGGCGGTAGCGATCTCCGGGTTGGTGGTGTGGAAATAAATTCTGCCGCCCCCCCCAGTCGCCATAAGTGTTACGCGCGAACGAAACGTCTCGACCCGCCCCTCCTCGCTGTCGAATACATATGCGCCGAAGCAGGTCGGTTTTTTCTCCTTTTGGACCCGAATGGGGCCGAAACCGTTGGGATTTTGCAGGTGGTGCTGGGTAATGAGATCGACACAGTAATGGTGCTCGTAAATTTCGATATTGGGATGGCTTCTGGTGGCGCGGATAAGGGCCTGCTCGATTGCGCGGCCGGTGAAATCGGCGGCATGAACGACGCGGTTCTGAGAATGCCCGCCCTCGCGGCCGAGATCATACCCGTCAGGCTCTCCCGAAAATCCGACTCCGATTCTCGACAACTCCTGTATACATGATGGCCCGGCCTGGACCACTTTTTCTACTATATCCCGATGGCAGAGGCCGGCGCCGGCCGCCAGGGTGTCGCGAATATGAGCCTCGTAGCTATCGGATTGTGACATGACCGAGGCGATCCCGCCCTGGGCGAGGTTGGTGGTCGATTCCCACCGCGCCTTCTTGGTGACCACATGGACTTTGCCGAACGCGGCCGCCTTAAGCGCGAAATAGAGGCCGCCGATCCCGGAGCCTATCACGAGAATGTCAGAATCGTATGTCATAATGCGAGTAATTTAAGGAATTCGGGCTCATTTTCAAGGGCTATGGTGATTTCCAGGCAGGCCAGCGGCGGCGCGTCGGGCCAGAGGCTCTGGACTTTGACCAGGTCTTTCATGGTGGTGACCACAAAGTGGATATCGTTGCCGCGCGCCCGGGAGATGATATGCTCGATATCGAGCCGGTCATAAATATGATGATCCTTGAAAGGAAAGAAGTCGATTATCCGGCAGCCGCTCTGTTCCAGAGATGAGTGGAATGACTCGGGATTCCCAATACCGCAAAAGGCCAGCACTCTCTTGCCTGGCAGTTCGATACCGGCGCCGTCGAGCGATTTGACGGATTTCGTAATCTTGCGGGCGGGGTAAATGGGAACGATGTTGTCCCAGGAGTTGCGGTTGTGTGCGTTGTCGAACCATACGATGGCGTTGGCCCGATTCAGGGCGCGAACCGGTTCTCGCAGAATCCCTGCCGGCAGCAGGAGCCTGTTGCCGAAGGGTTTGCCGGAGCTCAGGCAGACGATATCGAGATCGCGGTGGAGCTTGCGATGCTGGAATCCGTCATCGACCAGGATAATTTCGTGACCATCGGCCGCCGCCCGTATCGCCGCCGAGGTTTTGTCGGAATCGATATAAATCTCGATACCGGGCAATATCCGGGCCAGCATCGCCGGCTCATCCCCGGTTTTCTCCCAGGGGAATGCGGCCCCGCTCGAAATTGTCACCGGCCCCGATGACCGCCTTTTATACCCCCTGGCCACAATGGCGACTTTTTTCCCGGCCTCCCGATATTTGCGGGCCACGTATGCCGTCAGCGTCGTTTTGCCGGTACCCCCGACCGCGATATTGCCGATCGAAATCACGCGGGCATTAACCTTAACGGGCTTTCTGATGCGCCAGTAGAGCTCCCAGATGATATTGACCAGATAATAGATACTCGTGAATGGAAAAAGGAACAGCGCCCTCATTTGTCGATCCCGGCCAGTATGCGCGCGATTCTGTACGAGACCCCTGCCAGCGAGGCGATGGCCTGCCTGCCCCGACCGCCACTCTCGGCCAAGGCTATGCGGTCCTGCAGGGCCTCCTCTATGGCCCCGATGATTTCGCCCTCGTCCTTGACCCTTCTGGCGGCGCCGCAATCCAGAAGCAGCTTTGCGGCCCCGGCCGCATTTTCCATATACGGCCCGAACAGCACCGGCACGCCAAGCGCTGCCGGCTCAGTCGGGTCATGCCCGCCGATTGGCACCACCGAGCCGCCGACGAATGCCAAATCGGCCGATCTGTAGAAGCTGGTCAGCTCGCCCATCGTGTCAACTACCAGAGTCAGATTCGGCTGGACCTGTTTGGGTCCGACTTTGCTCCAGAGTTGATATTCGATATCTGCCTTCTTGAGGCAGTCGAGGAGGTTGTCGAGATCTTTCATATGCCTTGGAACCAGAATGAAAAAGACGGATAAGTGAGTATCCTTGGCGGCCCTGATGACATTCGCGAATATCTCATCCTCGCCTTTCCTGATCGAGCCGGCTACAAAGGCCAGCCTGCCGTTGGGTGGCGCATCAAGTGCCGGTTTCCTGTCGCGGTTTTCGATCAGTACCTGGTCGAATTTTGTATTTCCCAGGACCTCGACACTGGAGGCCCCCAGGGCCTCGAACCGGGCGGAGTCCTTCTGGCTCTGCGTTAGGATGCGGGTGAATTTGCCCAGAGTCATTTTCATGAGAGTTTTGAACATGGAATATATTCTAAACGACTTTTTGCTCATGCGGGCATTGACCAGGTAGATATCGATCTTGTAATCGGCGGCCGTGTTGATAAGCAAGGGCCAGACCTCGGTTTCAACCAGGATCAGCTTTTCGGGCCGAAGATTCTCGATCACGCGCAGAATGGCGGAATTAATCTCGAGCGGCTGCAGGAAGACAAGAGCGTCCCCGAAAAGCTGAGTTGCTCTCCGGCGGCCGGTCACGGTTGTGGTAGATATGGCGATCTCAACACCGGGGATCAGCTTCTGCAATTCGGGGATGATGGTCGAGAGGACTTTCAGTTCGCCAACCGAGGCCGCGTGAAACCAGAACAGGCGCCCCCGCGATTCCCGTTTGGGGATAATCCCTAAGCGTTCTTTGACACCGTGCTTGCCCCAAATCGCCTTGATAAGCAAATAGGGCGAACCGACAATCACAATCAGCAGGAAAATGAGTCTATAAAGCAACAGCACGTCAGCCAATCCCGTTGATACACTGCTCAATTAGGGCGGAGTATTGTGCGATATCGGCGTCGAGGGGGACAGCGATCGGTGCGCCGTAGCGGACAGTCACTACCGAAAACGGCTTCGGCAACAGAAATTTATCCCAGGAATTCAGCCGCCAGGCGCTCGACGGCACATATGTGATCGGCACCACCGGCAAACCGGTATGCGCCGCCAGGGTGACCGCGCCCGGCTTGACTTTCCGGGCCGGGCCGCGGGGGCCATCGACCGTGAGCGCCAGGTCGCCGCTATTTTGGTCGCGAAGCATTGTCACCAGGGCGGCCGCGCCGTTGCGGCTGGCCGAGCCTCGAAACGTGCGGTAGCCGAGCTGTGTGACGATTCGGGTGATCCATTCCCCGTCGAAAGATTTCGATACCATAATCCCGATATTCCTGCCCCGATGCGTGTAACAAAGGCCCAGCAGACGCGAATGCCAAAAACAAAACAGCACCTTGCCCTTGATTTCCCTGGCGCGAGCAAGGGTGTCGACCCCGTCCCACCTGACCCTCCATGTCGCGCCGTAAAGGCGAATGAGAAGGGGGCCTGCCAGTGATGCGACCAATAGCAGAAGCCTCTGTTTGAACGTATACTTATCATCCACGCCTTGATTTTAGTTCAGCCATGAAGGAAAGTCAATCATTGCGGAGCATTCCCAGGGCCGTTCGCGCTACCTTCTCCGAGGCCCCCGGATTTCCGAGCTTCGACCGCACCCCCGAAAGGCGGGTGATCATCTGCCCCAAAAGCGCGCGATCGTTGAAATACCGCTTCATCTCTGCGGCTATGATATCGGCCTTGCAGTCGCCCTGAATAAACTCCGGCACGACCTTTTCGCCGGCCACCACATTGACCAGGCCGATAAAGGGTATCTTCACCAGTTGCCTGGCGATTATATAGGTCAATCCCGAGGTCTTGTACAATACGAACAGCGGCCGATTCAACATAGCGCATTCGAGCGTGGCGGTGCCCGAGGCCACCAGGTTCAACTCGGCGTGAGTCATGAGGTCGTAGGTGTTGCCGCGAATATATCGCAGGTTATGGCCGCCAAGCGCGCGGTATGAGCGGTCATCAATTCCGGGAGCGCATCCCACGATACCCCGCACCGGCATGCCATCAGCGGCCAATCTTTCCAGCGCGCCTTGCATGACCGGCAGGATCTTCTCGATCTCCTGTCGCCGCGAACCCGGAAAGAGACCGATATAGGCGTCGTCATGCTGCAGGCCGAGTTTCTTCGAAAAATCGGCACGATTGTATTTTGGATGGACAATGTCGAGCAGAGGATGGCCATGCCATTCGACGGTCATGCCCTCCCGCTCGTAGAGGCATTTCTCGAATTCGAACACGACCACCATCTTGTCGACCAGACGCTTGATCTTTGCTATCCGTCCCTTGCCCCAGGCCCAGACTTGAGGCGAGACATAATACATGATCGGCACATTCAGGGCGCGAAGCTTTTCCGCCAGGCGAAGATTGAATCCGGGGTAGTCGATCAGGATCGCCAGAGCGGGCCGATGAGCATTGGCTGCCTCCAGGATATTCCGCTCGACCTCCCTGATAAACGGCAAATGCTTGACAACCTCCCAGAACCCAAGAAACGAGAGCTGGTTGACATGGTAGCGGAGATTAACACCGGCCATGTCCATGCGGTCGCCGCCGATACCGATCAGCTCGATATCGGGCCGCAGCAGCACAAGTTCGGCGGCCAACAGTCCGCCGACATTATCCCCCGAGGCCTCCCCGGCGATGATAAGGATGGACGGGCTCATTTCGTCCTTAATGGTTGATTTCATTTAATATGTTGGCAAATGCTCGGGAATAATCCGCATCCAGCGCCGCGTCGAATTTGCGTAGCCAGGCCCGAATATATTCAACACCGTGCCGCGGGTTTTTAATTAGCAGAATTCTTACATCCTCGATATCCCGGGGCCTTCCGGCGATTATTTTAAGAATGACGAGATCTTCGAGCGAGGCGAACTTGATCGCCGTTCGCCCGATTTTCACGGACTTGGCCCTTTTAATTGCCTCCCGTTCGAATTCTGCTGATGAGAATATGAAATCTACCTTGATATTGGACGAAATTTGAATCGCAGGCAGGACTTTGGTGTCTCGAACAAATTCCTCCGGCTTTTTGACTAATACTCTCAGCCCCAATCCTTTGGATAATTTGATAAGTTCCGGCAACTTATCAGTGTCTACGCCCAGCGTGACATCGATATCCTTGGTATATCTTGGTTCACCATGGATTAAAACCGCCTGGCCGCCGATAACCATGTAATCTATTTTGGCCTTTTTCAACGCGGAGGCCAGCCGGCCCAGCAGTATTTCAAACACTGTTTATTGCCTTCGCGATTTTAATTTTAATTTCAATGCCTTCAAGGGGATCTGTTCGCTTTGGCCTCCCTACCGCCAGATACTCTCTATGCATGGCCTCGAAGATGGCGAGGTTTTTACGGTAATTTGGCCTTGTTTTTCTAACAAGTTCTTTTTCAAAATTGGCAAGTTTTCGATGATCTCTTATCATTATAGCATCCCGGTCATAAATTTGCCCTTTGTTTAAATATACCAAAATCCCGGCCACGCTTCAAATCAAAAGACGGATAATATATCCAGAGATTCCCTTTTTGGATAAATTACTCCCTCGAGCAACGGGCATAGGCCTATTATTCACCCAATCCCTGCGGGAACTTCTGAAGTCAGATGAAAACTATGCACCAGATCATGGTTTTCGACCTACGACCAGGCGCAATAGATAAAGCCAACAAACTTATTATTTAAAATCGAAATCAACCTTAAACGTGACCCAGACCGCGATCGGTTTCCCGTTAGACCGAGCAGGTTTCCATTTAGTTTTCATTGCAGCATCAATGGCGGACTGCCTGAAAAAGGTGATATTCTCACCGACGTCCCGTATCACTACAACTTCGGTCACATCGCCGAGCGAATCGACTAAAGCCTTAACCCATATCGTGCCTGTAACCATCAAATCAATTGCATTGGCGGGATATTCAGGCTTAACCTGATTAATCAAAATGGGCGCTTCCTCAAAAGGTGCAGGCGAATTTGCCGGTTCAACTTTTTTGGAACTCGGCGTGCAGCCCATTATTATGAAGGTGACCAAAAAATATAGATGCCACGGCTTTGACATTAGCCGCCTCCAGAATAAAGCCGAGATCTATGATGAGACCTCGGCTACCTGTTGTTACCTCACCAAAAATTTCAAGATCGGGAATTTCTCGGCCAGGACCTTGTTCTTCAGCCGTGTGATAGCGCCCGTGGGATTGAGGTCTTTCGGGCAGACCTCCTTGCAGTTGAATATCGTATGGCAGCGAAAGACCCCGAACTCCGAAGCCACCACCGCCAGGCGCTCCTTCGTGGCTCCATCGCGAGAATCGTCAACGAAGCGAAGCGCTTTCAATATGGCGTGCGGCCCGAGATACTTGGGATCGCCGTAAGCCACCGGGCAGGAGCCGTAGCATGCCCCGCAGAGGATACAATCGATATGATGATCGAGTTTCCTGCGTTCCTCGGGGCTTTGAAGATACTCCTTCTCGGGCGGTTCTTCTTTGGGAACCAGGTATGGCTTTATCGCCTTGTAATTGTCGAAAAACGGCTGCATGTCGACCACCAGGTCTTTCTGTACCGGAAGATGCGCCAGCGGCCGGATGGTGATGGTCGAGCCGAGTTTGTCGATCTGGGTCTTGCAGGCCAGACGGTACTTTCCGTTGATATGCATGGCATCCGAACCGCAAATGGCGGCGCGGCAGGCGCAGCGGAACGCCAGCGTCGGGTCGGCATTTTCCATGATCCAGAAAATCCCCTCGAGCACGGTCATGCCCTTCTCGTTCTGCACCTGGTAATCCTGAAAATGAGGCCCCTTGCCGTTATCGGGATCGTATCTGAAAACTCTGAATGTCACCGCCATATCAGTACTTCCTTTCCACCGGCTGATACTTGTGGATATCGACCTGGCTGTAATCGAACTGCGGACCCTCAGGCGAATAGGTCACCACCGTATGCTTGAGCCAGTTGGCGTCGTCGCGCTCCTTGAAGTCGCGCCGCGAATGGGCGCCGCGGCTCTCCTGACGACGCAGGGCGCCGTCGGCCACGATCTCGGAGATATCGAGATTTCCCGCCAGTTCCATGATCCATACCCGGTCCATGTTGAACACCCGCGATGGCGCCGCCGGACGGATATTCTTAAACCGCTCTTTGAGCTCGCGAATTTTCGCCAGGCCTTCGTTCAGTTCTCTCTCGGTACGATAGATACCGGCCTTCATGGGCATAGTTTTCTGCAATTCATCCTTGATCTTGTATGGATTCTCCGTCCCCCCGGGATTTGAGAACGCCGCCACCCGCTCCTGCAGGGCTTTATTGGCCTTGTTAAGCGTCTTTTCATCGGCGGCCTTGGGCAGGCTCTTGGCATACTTGGCCGCCACCGCCCCGGCCCGTCGGCCAAACACGATGGTATCCAGCAGCGAATTGCCGCCCAGTCTATTGGCCCCATGCACGGAGACACAGGCGCACTCGCCGGCCGCGTAGAAGCCCGGCGAACGGGTCTCGCCGTCGACATTGGTGTCGATTCCGCCCATGGTGTAATGCATCGAGGGGTTGACCGGGATCGGGCTGTTCACCGGGTCGATGCCGGCGAAATCAAGGCAGATCTCGCGGATACCAGGCAAGCGTTCCATAATCTTGTCTTTGCCGAGATGACGCAAATCGAGGTAAACATAGGCGTTTTCTATTCCACGCCCCTCCTCGATCTCGGTGGTGATCGAGCGGCTGGTGATATCGCGCGGGGCCAGCTCCATCACCTTCTCGGAGACGTAGCGTTTCATGAAACGCTCGCCCTCGGAGTTGATGAGATAACCACCCTCGCCGCGGCACCCCTCGGTCATGAGGATATTCGATTTATATAATCCTGTCGGATGGAATTGGATGAATTCCATATCCTTCAATGGTATGCCCGACCAGTAGGGAATAGCGATCGACAGCGCCGTAGAGATATGGGCGTTAGTGGTGTTGCCATACATTCGCCCGGCGCCGCCGGTGCCGAATACTACAGCGTTAGCGCCTATCATCTCGATTGCGCCATCCGCGATATTCAGCGCCACTACGCCCTTGCAGATCCCCTGCTCGTCGATTGCCAGTTGGAGCACCATCCACTCTTCATAATACTTGGTGCCAAATCGGATCGTCTGCTCGTAAAGAGTGTGGAGAAGGTACTGCCCTGTCTTGTCGGCGCCGTAACAGGTGCGCGGATACCCGGCGCCGCCAAACGGACGTTGCGCGATTTTGCCATCGGGCGTGCGCGAGAAGGGGCATCCCCAGTGCTCCATCTCGAAAATCACTCGCGGGGCGTCGGCGGTCATGGTAATTGCCGCCGCCTGGTCGGCCAGGAAATCGGAGCCCTTGATTGTATCGAATCCGTGTTTCTCGGGGGTATCGTCGTGCGAGTCGGGATTATTGGCCAGCGCCGCGTTAATGCCGCCCTGGGCCGCCCCCGAGTGTGAGCGCAGGGGATGGACTTTCGAAAGTAATGCCACCTCGGCTCCACCAGCCGCGGCCTCGATCGCCGCCCGCATTCCCGCCAGGCCGCCGCCGATCACCAGAATGTCATGAAATTGCATGCGTGCCTCCCGACGGTATATGCAACGCGCGCGGGAGCATGATGCTCAAGGCTATGATCGCCACGACTGCAAATATGGTGACCGAAACCGTGACAAGCGTTTTATGCCTCGCGGAGAGGTTGAAGAAATCCATCACGGTGATCGAGAGGCCGTTTATCATATGGTAGAAAATAACAAAAACCAGGCCGATCTCGAGGAAATGGAAAAGCGGCGATTGAACCATCCGCAGGCGGGCGTCAAAAGCGGCAGTCCCCGATTGGGCCGAGCCAAGCACCCAGAGATGTATGAACAGGTATATCAGCAATAGCACGCCGCTGATTCGATGCAGGAACCAGGAGAATGTGCCGATATTGGGATTCAGTCTGACTTCTTCGGCGGTGCCTTTGAAGAGCTTCAGTATATTCATACGGCGCCTCCACCTGTGAAGAATGAGCGCAGGGTATAGAAGCCCCAGATCGAGGCCAGGACGCCCACTCCCCAGAGGACTGCCAGCCAGGCTGTCTGTATGCCGCGCGACGGCCTGAAATCGAGTATGATTGCCCACAGGCCGTTAAGCCCGTGATACAGCGCCGAGATAATGAAGATGAGGTAGAAAATCACCCAACCCATGCTTCCCTGTAGGCGTTCGATCACGAACCGAAAATCGAGGAAGCCGGTTGGAGCCATGGCAGTGTCGGTGAAATTAAAATCCCAGTGAAGAACTTTCACGTGGGTGATGAGGAAATACGCCAGGAATAAACCGGTGAGCCTCTGCAAAAGCCAGAAAAGCGCACCTCTGGTTGAAATGGCTTGATTCATTAAACCTCCTAATCACTACGGATCCGCAGGACACGCCCCCAATTTCCAAACACCAATTAATTCAATTCCGCAGAGTCACGGCAATTCGCATCTGGCCCCTCGGCGCCGTACCCTAAGTCGAAATAACGAATGTTACCAATATCAAAATGCCATTCGAATGTCAATCGATTTGACGTCAATGGAAAAATGGGCCTGTGAAAATGGGCAAAGGCAAGGAGCAGGTTTTTAGAGGCAATTTGTTGGCGTGATGAACAAAATTCAAGATTCATACATTTCCCGGGTCGAATCGCCTCAACCGCTCGATCTGTCCGGCATATAAGTCATTGAAAGTCAATACACAGTTATTCCTGCTTCGCGGTCGGAATTTTGCGTATTGCCTCATATGAAAACCAAAAAAAGGAGTTGTATGGGTAATCTTTGGAAAAGCGCATCGAGATTCAGGGGGGTGGGCCCGATCATTGGCACGGCGATATTACTTGGCGTTTTCGTGGTTGTACCGGCGGCCGATGCCGGCTTAATCACCAGCGATTCAACCTCAAATTCCATAACCATAAACTGGACTGCGCCCGGAGATGACGGCGACTTCGGGACAGCGAGTTTTTATGATATCAGGTATTCCACGCTCAATATTACTGAGGCGAATTGGGGCTCGGCCACGCAAGTCAGCGGGGAACCGGTTCCGCATACGGCGGGAACACCGGAATCCTTTATTGTTACAGGACTATCGCCCAGTACTACTTATTATTTTGCCATAAAAAGCGGCGACGAGATTCCCAACTGGTCTGCAATATCAAATGTCGCTTCGGGTGTCACCGCGCCGGAATCGATTCCGCCGCGCAATATTACGAATCTGGCGACCTCGAACCCCACCGGCAACTCGATCACGTTGACATGGACAGCTCCCGGGGACGACAGCAGTTCCGGCACGGCGAGTCAATATGACATTCGCTATTCGACATCGCCGATAACGGATGCTAACTGGGCCTCGGCCACGCAGGTCAACGGCGAACCGACACCGCTTCCGGCGGGGCAGCAACAGACTTTCGCGGTCACCGGCCTGCAATCCGGCGTGACCTATTACTTCGCCATGAAGACCGCTGACGAGGTTCCCAACTGGTCCGGGCTGTCGAACGTAGCCAGCGGCACCACGGCCGATATCACGCCGCCGTCCGCAATCGATGACCTGGATGCGGATGCCGGATTTGAAATCGCCCCGCCGGCATTGCCTTTGCGGCATGAAATTCTCATGACCTGAAATTTGAATTAATTAATAAGCGCAGGGTTCAATAAGTTCGCATTGGCGTCAGGAAGGGGTTCCTGACGCCGCAAGTTTAGGGGGCGTCATTGCGAGGCCCCAGCCGATAAGCGACGGTCGGGGCAATCTCATGGCGGTCTGCGGCGGTTTTTTTATTCATGTTTGCGTCGCGCCGTCAGGAACCCTTTCCTGACGGCATTTGCCTCAACATGCCAAGCATTTCCAATCACAATCTACTTCGAGTAAAATGTCTTTTCTCTCTGCATAATTCCTTGCGCTCGAGCACGGCCAATCCTCTGGAGTAATAGCCAGGCCTTTTCTTACAGGATTGAGATGGCAATATTGAATCTTCTGAATAAGAGTCTCCTCCTTGAAGATTACAAGGCAATCGAAACGCGGTTTCCAAACGCGACAATCTTTAGCAGGTTCAAGCGCGGCATTATTTTTCAGCATTTCCAGAATGTATAGATCGTTATTGTTCTGCAAATAAGAAGTAATATGCCTTGATGTCAGCCTTTTCAGGTTACCCATGCATTGCGAAATAGAATGCCCCTCTTTTGTATTTAATACCAAATGAATATGGTTTGGCATCAAGACATAGGAAATCAGAACAAAATCTCTTCTATCTTGATAATATCTGAGATCATTGATGATTATTCTGTAAATATCCTCGTCGAGGATCTCCAAAAATCCCACGATTGTTGTGGTTACAAAATATACCCTGGTAATATTTTCAAAATAATTTCTATCGCGGCTTCTCATGGTAGCAATGGTGGGCCATCGGGAAAGTGTTCCTGATGGCTCAGTTAGAACGCCAATTTGGGTCTCGGTTTGGCGTCAGGAAGGGGTTCCTGACGCCGCATGTTATATCTTCGCTGATTGGAAGCGCTTACCTTTTATACTTCTCCACGCCCTCGACGTAGATATTCCCGCCATGGCAGTCCTGGGCCACGATCATTGGGAATTCGACCACCTTCAGACGTCGGACCGCCTCGGGGCCGAGCTCCTCATAGGCCACCACCTCCGATTCGGTGATCCGCTTGGCGATCAGCGCCGCCGCCCCACCAGTGGCCACGAAATAGACTCCTTTGTGCCGCTGCAAGGCCTCGGCCACCTCCGGCCCCATCTCGCCTTTGCCGATCATACCTTTCAGGCCGGCGGCGATCATATGCGGTGAGTACTTGTTCATTCTGCCTGAGGTTGTTGGTCCGGCCGAGCCGATCACCTGGCCCGGTTTCGCCGGTGTCGGGCCGACGAAATAAATTATTTGCCCTTTGGGATCGAAAGGCAGATTCTCGCCCTTCTGCAACAGATCGACCATCTTCTTATGAGCGGCATCGCGGCCGGTGTAAATATACCCGGTTAATGTAACGTTATCGCCCGCATGCAGCTTTTCGACCTCGGAGGCTGACAGCGGAGTTTCCAGATGCTTGGTTTCCATATTCATTCCCCCAAATCCCTAAATCACTATTTCTTTATGGCGCGCCGAATGGCATTGCGTATTGACCGCCGCCGGCAGGCTGGCGATATGGCACGGGTGGGCCTCGATATGCACTGCCAGCGCCGTTATCCGTCCACCCAGGCCTTGAGGGCCGACACCGGTATTGTTGACTCGCTCCAGCAGCTCCTTTTCCATCTCGGCGTAGTATGGGTCGGGATGCGCGCTGCCAACCTGGCGCAGAAGCGCCTTCTTGGCCAGGTAGGCACACTTGTCAAATGATCCGCCGATGCCAACCCCGACAATAATGGGCGGGCAGGGGTTACCGCCGGCCTTGCGCACCGTCTCGACCACGAAGCTTTTCACGCCCTCCTCGCCATCGGATGGCTTGAGCATCCGGATAGCGCTCATGTTCTCGGAACCACCGCCCTTTGGCAGGATCGTTATCTTGACTTTATCGCCCGAAACCACCCGCGTGGAAATGACTGCCGGGGTGTTATCGCCGGTGTTTTTACGACGCAGCGGATCCTCGACAATCGATTTGCGCAAGTAACCCTCGGCATAACCCTGCCGCACACCCTCTTGTATGGCGTCCTCGAAACGGCCGCCCTCGATATGAACCTCCTGGCCAAGCTCGACAAAGATGGCCGCCAGGCCGGTATCCTGACAGAGCGGCATTTGCTCACTTTTGGCAATCTCGGCGTTTTCGAGTATCTGTTTCAGTATCTCACGTCCGAGCGGAGATTCCTCCTTGCCGACCGCATGCTCGATGGCCTCGACCACGTCCTCGCCGAGATAATAGTTGGCATCCATGCACAATTTCTTTACGGATTCCGTAATCAATTCGACATTCACGTTTCTCATATCAGATCTCCATCTGGATCCGAATGGACCTATACTTTGATAAGTTCGGAGAGCGCGGAAATCATATTCCCGCAAGAATCGAAAACCTCCGACGGCCGCTTGGTGCCAAGCTCGCCGCCGGTGGTGACAATTTTATTCGTCTGGTCCAAAATAACCTCGCCCGGCCTGGTGACAACCGCCTGCGCTCCGGTGGCCGCGACCGCCGACTGCAACTTGGGATCGCTTCCCACGGTGACTACCAGCCCCGAGCGCGTTATACCTTGAAGCGACTTGGCGACCATAATCGAGGCCGATCCGAAGGCGCCGATCGGCTTGTTGAGCCTGTAAATACCCTTAAGCAGGTTTTTTAGGTCCTCGTTGACCTTGAATGCGTTCCCGACCTCGTTGAAATTGCTCATGGTATCGAGCAGGCGGCGGCCGCCGGGTATTATCAGGATATCGATCCCGGTGGCTTTGACTTCCAGCAGGGGGACAACCGTCATCCGGGCCAGTTCGGATTCGGCCTGAGAGAGAATATTAGCCGGCCCGGAACCGGGGATCGAGATCGGGCACCGCAAAAAGCCCTGTTTTTCGAGATGGAGAATACAGAAAAGAATCTCCCAGGGGTTGCCACCGGAGATTAATATGCCCGCCTTCCTGGGAGTAAAAGCCATATCTTGAACTGTTTTAAAAGACCTTTGTCGGCCTGGGCCGCATTGTGACCTATTTCACATCAGAGTCTAAAAAGAAACCCCGCGCGAGGCGGGGCAAACCCCGGCCTTAGGGGCCAGGGTGGTGGTCATGGTATAACCGATACCATCTTCTTATCGCGGCCCCGGCGCTCGAACTTGACAACGCCGTCGGCCGTGGCAAACAGCGAATCATCCTTGGCCTGGGCCACATTGAGCCCGGGGATGATCTTAGTGCCGCGCTGACGGATAATTATCGAGCCGGCAGTGATTCGTTCCCCGCCGTAGGTTTTTACTCCGAGTCGCTGGCCGTGCGAATCGCGGCCGTTTTTCGAGGAGCCGAGTCCTTTCTTGTGTGCCAAAACAAACCCCTTTCTTTACAAAGCCCTAAATCTATGGATTGGAAAGATAATGTCAAGCCTGAAATTGGGACTATGATATTGAAACTGTGGCACCCGTGATATTGCCAGAATCTCATTTGCGCCTCAGCTTATTCCAGGCACGATATCCCAAAGAAAATATTGGATCAAGTCCGGCGGCCAGGAAATCATGAGCCGATTCAAACCCGTCCGCACCGCAAGTAGCTTCTCTACCTCATCAGCTCTGGTCGGAGAAGTTCGGCGATATCGTCATGCCCTTTTTCCTTGGCTATGTCGAATGCCGTCAGGCCATCATCCTTGCTGATTTTGATATTGGCGCCATTCCGAAGCAGGAATTTGACCATCCTGAGGTTACCGTGATGGGCCGCGCCTTGCAGGGCGGTCCAGCCCCCATGTTGGCGGGCGTTGATATCGCAGCCATCGGCCACGAGAAGCTCGACCATCTCGGTGCGATTGCCGGCCACGGCGGCGTGCAGCGGGGTATTGGCGAAACTATTTTTCGATCGGGCGTCGCTATCGGCGCCGAAAGAGAGGAGCAGCTCGGCGGCCTCGAGATGGCCGAAATGGGCGGCCAGGTGCAGGGCCGTCCAACCATCGCTATGGTAAGTACCAACTTGTGACGGGTTGGCCTCGAGCAGAAGGCGCAACTTGACGGTGTCGCCATTTTGGGCGGCGGTGAATATATCATCCGACATAAAAACTCCCGGTTTCCAGGTGGTTATGGCAGCCACAAATTAATTATTCGACGGCCGCCTTTCAAGCAAAAATGAATACCCCTTTCGATTACGAAAAGGATTTGCCAAAGATGCGCTATCATTGAACAGGATTGTGCCGTTTTGGAACATAGTCTCGCCAATCATGGATTTTCAGGATTGCAGAACCGATATAGTTATTATAGGCGCTCAAATTTCGTTTGAGGGGGATGTTTATGAAAACAAGAACCTTGAATTTATTGACCCGGGGCATCAGTGGCCCAATGATACTGTTCGCGCTAATTGTTGGATGCGACGGCAGGGTCAATCGCCCGCCGGACGACCAGAAGCCGCCACAAGTGGAGCCTGGCACACCGTTCAACCCCTCGCCGGCTGATGGCGCCACGGGATTGGGGA
>MEWP01000158.1 GCA_001775395.1 candidate division Zixibacteria bacterium RBG_16_53_22
CTCGGCACCTTGATTTCGGCGCCTCGCGTGATCTCCTGCCAGCCTTTGTCCATACCGAAAATCCAGGCGAATATGATAACCTCGATTAGCGCCAGGAACGCCAAGCCGAAAGTCCCGGCCCAATAGTCCATCTCGTCGAGAAAGCCATGCGCCAGGAAAAATATGACGAACGGCACGGTGATGATGACAACGGCGGCGATTATGGCCGTGGCTTTCCCCTGCGAGAGTTTGAATTCGTCTTTGAGAAACGTGATGAGGGGCTGGGCCAGCGCCACCGAGGATGTTATCCCCGCAAAGAAAAGAAGCAGAAACCACAGGAAACCGAAAATTCCGCCGAGAGGAATTTTCTGGAAGATAATCGGCATGGCTACAAAACCGAGGTTGAAGGCGCCTCCGGCGGCGATCTGCTGGGTAACCACGATCCCGAAAAACGCCGCCGCTACGGGTATGGCGATCCCGCTGCCGAAGATGACTTCCACAAACTCGTTAGTGGCCGCGGTCGAGAGGCCGCCCAGGGCGATATCCTCATTCTCGCGCACATAGCTGGCATATGCCTGGATACATCCCAGCCCCAGGCTGAGCGTGAAGAATATTTGCCCGGCCGAGGCCAGCCAGATGGCCGCCCCCGAAAGCTTGGAGAAATCGGGGTTCCAGATGAAGGCGAAACCGCTTCCGACATTCCAATCGGGATGTGCCGCGGGATCGGGTGTGCCAAGCGTAATGACCCGGACCAGGAGAATCACGGCGAAGATGATCAGTGCCGGCATGGCGATCTTAGCCAGCATCTCAATCCCCCTGGAGATGCCTCTATAGAGGACAAAGATATTGAGGGTTAATGTAATCAAGAGAAATATAATAGCCGGCCAAAGAGTGGAAAAGGGACCCGCACCAACCCCCTGGTAGCTGGAAAGGAAGCTCCCCATGACCTCAAAAGAGGTTTCGCCGAAATAGGCGTGCGTCAAAGAGAAGAAGGAGAATCCGAGCGTCCATGACTCGATATAAGTGTAATAAATAAGAATCACCGACGAAATGAACAACCCGGCGGCGCCGATATATTTCGAGACCGGATTCTTCCAGAGCGCATCGTATATACCCGGGGCGCTGCCATGGCCGAACTTGCCGCCGTATCGCCCCATAGCCCATTCTACGAACATGAGGGGGATGCCCAGAAACAGTAAGGCGATGAAGTACGGTATCATGAAAGCCCCGCCGCCGTTTTGGGCGGCCTGGACCGGGAAACGCAGGAAATTACCCAGGCCTACGGCGTTTCCCGCCATGGCCAATATCAAGCCTAATTTTGATGCCCATCGTTCCCTTTGTGCCATCATACCTCCAGATGGAACGGTGTCTGTATCTCAAGCGGTCGGAAACCCATTCGGCCTGCCTTGAATACGGGCCCCGAGCCGACGAAATTCTTGGGTGGGATTATATGAGAGTGGCGTCATTTTTGGCAAGGCTGAAGATGAAGTTGATTTCGCGGGGTCGGCAACGGTATGTTCGACAATCAAGGTATTATGACCGAGCCTATTTGAAGATAAAACCGAAACCCGAAACGCGGATTCCACGTAAGATTTAGCGAAATGACAGGTCTTGATTTTAAGAGGAATTGGCATCATTTATCAATCAAGAGCAACACCATCCCATTTTGAGCAAAATACTCAATTGAAAAAAAGGCTTACCGATTATAAATTATAGCCAATTGTGTTTCGATTTGGGAAACCTAAAGGAGGAAATGTGAAAAAGGGCGCAATTCTGATACTTGCCGTATTGATTCCCCTGGCTTGCGGCTCCAAGCGGCAAGTCAGCCGGCTGGACACCGATTCGGTGACCGATTTGAGCGGCCAGTGGAATGACACCGACGCCAAACTCGTGGCCCAGGAGATGATTACCGATTGTCTCTCGCGGGTGTGGCTGACCGATTTCATCGCGGCCGCCGGCGACAAGCCGGTGGTGACAGTCGGCACGATCCGCAACATGAGCAGCGAGCATATCGACACCGAGGTCTTCTCGACCGATTTCGAGCGCGAGTTGATCAATTCGGGACGGGTCAGGTTCGTGGCCAGCCGCGAACAGCGCGGTGAGATTCGCGATGAACGGATGGATCAGCAAAACTACTCCTCCGAGGAGACTATGAAGAAGTTCGGCCGCGAGGTCGGCGCCGATTTCATCTTGCTTGGCTCTGTGAAGACCATCACCGACCAGATTGAAAGCAAGAGAACCATCTTCTATCAGACCGACCTGGAGCTGATCAACCTCGAGACAAACGAGAAGGTTTGGATCGGGACCAAGGAGATAAAGAAGGGCATCTCCCAGGGCAAAGTTAAATGGTAGGAAAGACCAGGCCCGGAATGGCGATGCTGTTTCGGGCCCTCGTTCCGATTCTTGTAACAGCCTCATGCGGGTCGGTTGCCACCCAGACCAAGTTGTACGCTCCGGTCACCGACGAAATAAAATCGGGCCGCTACCAGGCGGCGGCCGAAAGATTCGAGGCCTCCAAGAAGAAATTCGATAAGAAGGATCGTTTCCTGTATTATATCGATTCCGGGGCGCTTTATTACTACGCCGGAAGCCACGACTCTTGTATCGCCCGCCTGACCCTGGCTGAGAATGCGGCCGAGGATCTTTTCACCAAGAGCATATCGAGGGCGGCGACCTCATTTCTCCTCAATGACAACGTGCTCGAATATTCGGGGGAGGATTACGAGGTGCTATATGCCAATCTCCTCAAAGCCCTCAGTTTCGCCGAGATGGGAAAATACGAGGATGCCTTTGTGGAGATCAGGCGCGCCAACCTGAAATTGGGCCTGTTGGAGCAAAAGTATGTCGGTGCGGCCGCGATACTGAATCGAAGTAAGCCCGATGATGCCCCCGACGTGACTTACGATCCCAAGAGCGTGCGCTTTTCAAATGATGCTTTCGCCAGATACCTAAGCATGCATATGTACGCCGCCCTGGGAAAAATAGACGACGCCAGGATCGACCGCGACCTCCTCGCCGAGGCATTTGAGACCCAGCCCGATATCTACGATTTCCCCATGCCGGCGGTCGGCTATGCGCCCGACAGCGGGGCCATATTAAGCGTTATCGGCCTGGTTGGCCTTTCGCCGGTCAAAGAGGCCTTGAGCTTGAGAATCAGAACCGACAAGGACCTGGACCTGGTTCAGGTGCTGTACACCGATTCGGAGAATCAGGACGCCGAGTATGGCCACCTTCCCTGGCCGGTAGATGAGGACTTTTACTTCAAGTTCGCGCTGCCGAAGTTTGTCAGCCGCCAAACCGAAATCGGCAGCATCGTGGTTTATGCCGACGACAGCCTCCTGGGAGAGCTGCAACTCCTCGAGGATGTAAGCCGGGTCGCCGAGGAGACGTTTGAAGCCAAGAAATCGCTCATCTATATCCGCTCAGTGGCGCGGGCCGTAGCCAAGGGACTGACCACTCATAAGCTCAAAGATAAGATGGACAGCGGTGGATTAGGTGGCTGGCTCAAGAAAGCGGCAGTCGATGTCGGCAGCGACATATCCGAGAACGCCGATTTGCGCTGTTCCCGATTCCTGCCGGGTAAGATTCTCGTGGCCGATTTTAGTCTTCCGCCCGGCCGGCATGATATCCGGCTGGAGATTCTGGGTCATGACGGTCACCTGATCGCCGAGGAAACACGCCCGTCGTACGCCGTGACAGGCGGCGGTTTTAATCTACTGCAGCTTTCCCTGACCGCATATTGAGAATCGGAAAGCCGGGCTTTCCATAATCCACTTCGCACGTGCCGATATGTCCGGCATTCCTGACAGTAGCCAGATTGGCCACATGCGCCAAATCACAAGCCTGTGCTTTGAATCGTGCATGAATTGAATCTCATGATGATCGTAATTCTATAATTGAATCAGGTGTCTTATTCGGCCCGCAGGGCCTCGATAATCTTGATTCGAGAGGCTCGGACAGCCGGCAGGAACCCGCCGAGCAGGCCCATAATAAGCGAGAAAATTATCACGGTAACCACGATATTGGGTGTCAGAGCGAAATCGAAAGTGAGATCGGAAAAAGTATCCCAATTAATAGTCGAGACGCGGAGAAGCTGGAGTGACGAGGCCGCCAGCAGGCCCAGCGCCCCGCCCACAAGCGAGATGACGATCGATTCGGTCAGGAAGCCCAGCAGGATGCTCGGCCGCTGAAAGCCGAGCGCCCGCATGGTGGCAATCTCGCGTGTGCGGTTGGCAACCGCAGCATACATCGTTATCATGGCCCCGATAATCGCCCCCAGGCTGAATACCACGCTGATGACAATGCCCAGCACGCGGATAAATGTCGCTGTCTGACGCGATTGATCGTCGTAATATTGTTTTTCGCGCTTCAGGTCGACTGTCATCCGGGGATCCGACTTGACCCGGTCGCGGACCTGGGAAAATTGCGCGGGATCTTTCAGGCGGAATGTCATCGATGAAAACACCGGCCGTCCCAGAGCCGGAAGAAACTGCTCGACATCGCCCCAGATTTCAGATTCGAACGACGAGCCTCCGGTTTCAAAGATGCCGACCACCTTCCAATCGGTCATCCCGAACGTAACGGTCTCACCCAAACCGCACCCTTGAAAACGTTCGGCGATCCGTTTCCCGACTATGATCTCCGTTTGTCCAAACTCGAATATCCGTCCCGAGGTGAGATTGATATCTTTGTGGACAGAAAGCGACATCGGCTGGATGCCCCGCACCATGATATTCCCGGGTCTGGAGTTGTCGCGGCGGTTCTTGCTGATCAGGGCGACCACTTCGCCGGTGACCATCGATTGCCCGTCGGCATTCAAGGCAATATCGGGAAGTGTCTGGATGACCCCGGCCTGGTAGCGCGTGATAAAGCTTTGAATTTCCGTGTTAGACGATTCCCGGATAACAATGGCGTTTTCGTCGATACCCGAACCCACCAGGGTTTTCTGCAATCCGGTGGCCAGCATCAAGACCGCTGTAAATACAAAGACCACCAGCGTGATACCGAAAACGGTCAGGATCATGGTCATGCGCCTGGCAAGCAGGCTGCGAATCGAATATTTCAATGGAATTGCCATAACGCTAACCAACGTGCCTGAGCCCCTCGACGATCGACAACCTGAGCGCCCGATAAACCGGGAAAATGGCCGCCAGGATTCCGACCACGACCATGAAGACCGCCGACAGGATAACTGTAAGACTATTCATTGCAAACCCTGAGAAAAATCCCTGCAGCGCCCTGGATATGCCATCCAGGACCGGATAAGTCAGCAAGACCCCTAATACGCCGCCGACTCCGGCCAACAGAAGCGACTCACCCACGATAAGGCCGCTGATGTGATAAGTCTTGAATCCCAGAGTCTTCAGGACCGCATATTCCGACATCCGTTCCCGGGCACTCATGGCCATGGTGTTGACCAGCACCAGCAGTATGACCCCGATTATCAGATAGCTCATAATGGTCAGCCCGGCGATCAGGCTATCCATCATAGCCAGGAAATTCAGGCTGAATTCTTTCTCGGTTTCGGTCAGAGTTTGTGCCGGCGAGTTTTTGAAAATATCATCGATTGCGGCCCCGATGCCGGCGGCCTGCTTGGGATTGGATATTTTCACCAGAAACCAGCCAGCCTCACCTCCCATTTCCGGAAAGGTCTGCTTAATTCTCTCATCGAAATATTCCCAATGGAAAATAAAGGAATTTTCGTCGACCCCCTGCTGGCTGCCCTTGTAAATTCCTTTCAGGACGAATTCCCAGTCACCGGGGTAAATCTGGCCGGTCAGGCGTATGATATCGCCGATTTTCCAGCCGAAACGATCGGCGAGCCGGCGGCCGGCGACGGCCCCGTTCTTGGTATTGAAGTAGTCTGCCCTCTGCTCCGGTGGAAGGACGAATTCCGAATACATGTCGAGATAAGCCTCGGGCCCCACCGCGAAATTTGCGAAAAAGTTCTTGGGATCATTGTTGTATAGTCCCCCGAACCAGTTGCCACGCCCCACCGATTCGACACCCTCGACACGCTTGATTTTGTCCTCGTACGCCAGCGGCAGGCCGAACACGAGCGAGACGGCGTTCCGTGTCACAAGGCGATTGGGGGGAATCACCTCGGCGCTTGCATACCAGGAACTTATCAAGGTCCGAATAACCACGAACGACATTGTCGCCACCGCCAGGCCGAGGATAGTCAGGATGGTTCGCAGCTTGTGCCGCCCGGTATTGCGAAGTATCAGGCGAAGAACCCACATGATGGATCAGGCCAACTCGCCCTTATCGAGGTTTCTATGAGACCTGGCCTTGTCGGCGGCGCGGGGATCATGCGTCACCACGATTATGGTTTTCCCGTGCTGGGAGTTAAGTTGGGACAGCAGCGTCATGACTTCTTCTGCGGAATTTTTGTCCAGATCGCCGGTCGGTTCATCGGCCAGGATCAGGGTTGGGTCAGTTACCAGGGCTCGGGCGATTGCGACCCGCTGTTCCTGCCCTCCGGAAAGCTGCCTGGGGTAGTGATTGATTCTGTCCTGGAGCCCGACAATCGATAGCGCCAGCTCGACATGCTTGCGGCGTTCCGTTTTTGAGAGCCGGGTAAGCAGCAGGGGCAACTCGACATTCTCGAAAGCGGTCAGGACCGGCATGAGATTGTAGAATTGGAACACGAAACCGACATGGCGCGCTCGCCAGGTGGCCAGAGCCGCGTCGCTCAGCCGATGTATCGGGACATCGCCAACAAACACATCGCCTGCCGAGGGCTTATCGATGCCGCCGATCATATTCAACAGCGTCGTCTTGCCGGATCCGGACGGGCCCATCAAGGCCAGAAAATCTCCGGCTTCAACCTCGAGGTTGATATTCTCCAATACCGGTATCCGGATGCTGTCGCGCCGGTAGCTCTTGCTGAGGTTGCTAATTTTAACAATGGCTGGCATTTATTTGATCACCTTTACTAACTGGGGGTCACAGCTTGTCCGCAGGACCTTGACGGCTGTGACCCCCTTCGATATAGGCTGTCGGGGGCCTCAAGGTCCAAATGGACAAGCCCCGACCTACCAAACGATTTTTAACCGGCCTAAACGTTACGTCAATAATCCTTCGTTTTTTCCCTATCGTCTTTTCTCTACTCGCAACTCGTAACTCGTAACTCGCTACTGCCTATTCCACCACCTTCACCTTATCGCCATCCTTCAAATTCGTCGGCGGCGACAAGATTACTTTTTGTCCGGCTGCTATGCCGCGCTCGATACGAGTGACACTGCCGAACTTGGGACCGGTTTCGATTTCGATAGCTCGGGCTGTGTTATCTATGATCGTGAAAACGACCGGCCTGCCGTCCAGCATGACAATCGCGGCGCTGGGAATCGCCACGCCCGAATCCGGGATCGATTCGGACAGCGTATCGGGATTCATGAAATTTATCCGCGCGCTCATTTCCGGCAGGACACGACGATCGATCTGCAGAAACGCCACTTTGGTTAGGACTGTGGCTCGCGATCTATCGGCGGTAGGGACTATCTTCTTGACATAACCATCGTAGCGAACCCCGGGGTAGGCATCGAGGATAATTTCGGCCTTCTGGCCAACCTCGACACGTTGGATATTAGCCTCAGAGACATCGGCCTCAACCTCCAGGGAGTTCATGTCGGCCAGATCGACCACTGCACCCTTGGAGCTGGCAGATGACGCGAACGGCGCCACCACCTCGCCGACATCGGCGTGTTTGAGGAGGACCGTGCCGTCGAATGGCGCGCGGATGAAGGTATTCTCCAGCGCCACCTCGGCGGCTTTTACCGAGGCCAGGGCCGCCGCTACGCCGGCCGATGCTCCTAAATTGCGCGCCTGGGCCGCTTCGTGCGCCTGCGGTGTAGTCGAACCGCTCTTTAGAAGATCTTCCTGGCGCTGGAACTCTAAGGCGGCCATGATGCTGTCAGCCCGGGCCTGCTGAAGGTTGGCCTTCGCCAGCTCAAGCGCCGCCTCCATATCGGCGTTTTCTATGCGGCCGATGATATCCCCCTTTGATACGGTATCGCCCTCGGCCACGGCCAGGTATTCCAGCCGCCCCGTGGCCTTGGAGGCCACCGAGGCCTTACGTTCCGCCACGACATACCCCGTGGCACTCAGGACCGATTGGGCCTGCGATTGGGTCAAGATAGTGGCTGTACCGACATCGACCTCTTTTGTCGACGGTATCCCGGTGAGGAAAACGACCACAATGATAAGCGCCGATAGCGGGATACCGATCCAGAGGGCGCGTTTGATTTTCCTTTTGCGTTCGTATCCCTTCCAATCCTCGTCGCGGTCGATCTTGAGGGCGGAGAGGTCTCGTGAGACCCCGACCCCGGTGGAGGGGGTTTGTCCGGATTTCTTCTCATCGGGCATATCGTTTCTCATCAATCATGCAAAATGCTTGGTCGTTTCACGAATCGATAATCTTACCAGCAATTTTGTATAATAGAAAATCCGATACGCATA